>JACPMD010000053.1 GCA_016186235.1 Candidatus Roizmanbacteria bacterium
AAATGCAACGTTTAAAACAGGAAGAAATGATATAAAAGCTAATGACGCAAAATTCCTATCAATCTTGACTTTTACGTTTAAAAAGAATGGTAACACAATAATTGAAGCAATGAGGAAACGTAAAAAAGAAAACGTGAAAGGTGGTATCTCCAAAAGACCAAATTTGCTGACTGTCGTGGTTGCTCCGGTTACTACTGAAGCTAATAGAATGATCAAAATTGCTTTGGTTTTACCGTCCATAGCGTATAATAGTATACCGTATGAAAGTAATAATACTCTGTGGAGGCATAGGCACTCGGATGAAGGAGGAGACAGAATTTAAACCAAAGCCGATGGTGTACATTGGGAATAAACCAATAATCTGGCACATTATGAAGATTTACGCCTCCTATGGGTATAACGAATTTATTCTGGCATTAGGTTACAAGGGGGACTATATTAAAGATTTTTTCTTGAATCAGAAAGCCTTCACTTCAGACTTTACCCTCAACACGCGAAACCATAAAACAAAATTTTTCCTCGAAAATAGACAGGAAGTAGACGATTTCAGGATCACTTTCGTCGATACTGGACTGGAAACACTTCCTGGGGAGAGAATTTTACTCTGTAGAGATTATATTCCAGAGAGAGATAAGTATTTTATGGTTACCTATGGTGACGGGGTCTCAGACATAGATATAGATTCGCTAGTGAAGTTTCATAAAAAACAAAAAACGATAGGTACCATAACAGGCATTCATCCACGATTTAAATTCGGAGTAGTGAAGACAAACGGTGATTTCATAACTGAATTTAGCGAAAAGCCTGTAATGAGCGATTGGGTAAATGGAGGCTACATGATTTTTGATAAGCGATTCTTTAAGTATCAAAAGCCGCGAGAGTTAGAACACGAAGCATTAAAGAGGCTCGCCAAAATTAAACAACTCTCTCTCTACAAGCATTCCGGTTTTTGGTTTTCAATCGATACTTACAAGGAATATGAGGAATTAAATAAAATTTGGTTAACAGGTAAGGCGCCATGGAAAATATGGCGGTAAATTTTTTTGCTGGGAAGAACATATTGGTAACGGGTGGCACTGGCTTTGTCGGTTCGCATCTGGTTGAAGAATTAGTCAGACAAAAAGCAAGCGTTGTAACTACGTTTATTTCTACTTCACCCAAATCATATTTTTTTAGCCAGGGGTTACATAAAAGAGTGAGTATGGTTCATGTTGATGTGCGTGATTTTGATGGGATTTTCGACGTCGTCACTAAATTTAAGATTGAATACATTTTTCACCTTGCTGCAGAGTCCCTTGTCGAGACGGCATTTTACAATCCAAAAAGAACCATTGAAACTAACGTTATCGGGACTACAAATGTTTTAGAAAGTGTTCGACTTTTTCCTCATGCAAAAGGGGTGATTGTAGCGTCATCGGATAAGGCCTATGGAAAAATGAGCGTAGCGAAATCCCTCCCAAGGCACAATAAGTATATTGAAACAGATCCGCTTCGAGGAGATCATCCTTATGAAGTTTCCAAGTCCGCAGGAGATTTAATCTGCTCCTCGTATTTTAAGACATATGGAGCACCAGTTGTAATAACAAGATTTGGCAATATCTATGGCGAAGGGGACTTAAACTTTTCCAGGATTATTCCAGGAGCTATACAGTCTCTGCTTCGAAATGAAGTCCTACAGATTCGCAGTGATGGGACATATGTTAGGGATTATTTATATGTAAAAGACGTAGTAGAAGGATACATGCTTCTCGCAAAGAGTATCAATAAAATCAAAGGGGAGGCGTTTAATTTTGGCTCATCCGAAACCTTATCAGTTATAGAAGTCATAAAAGCTGTACAAAAATATGCAAAGAAGAAAATATCATATAAAATCCTTAATACCGCAAGAAATGAAATTCCCTATCAGTCGCTTGATTTCTCAAAAATTCGCAAAACATTTGGTTGGAAGCCACGATACAGGTTACAGACTACTATTAAAAAAATTACTAAGTGGTATCGAAAGATTCTATCGTGATAATAGAGGCGATTGTACTTTTTTAACGATTGCATCTGGGTCAATTTCTTCGAAGCTTCTGAGTTCTTCGGGTGTCCCAGATCGAGGAATCTTTTTAACCGCAAGACGTTCAATTGTGACATTTTCATTGCACAAAACATCTGTGACTACATCCCCTACGCCTCCAAAGGGATAATGGTCTTCGACTACGATAAAGTATTTAACGAGTTTTGCTAAAGATAGTAATGTTTCTTCATCAGCAGGTTTAATAGAATAAAGATCGACAACTGTGATATTCAATCCCTGCCTCTTTAACACGTCATAAGCTTTTAGTGCTTCATGAAGAGTAATTCCGGCAGCGACCACCACTGCTTTATCGTTTTTGCTTTGTCGAACAATTTTAGAGCCGCCAATTTTGAATTCCTCATCTGGTGGATAAATTATAGGAGTTTTTTCACGTGTCGTTCTGAGGTAAGATATGCCTTTTATGCTTGCCATGAGGTGTGTTAACTTAAACGCTGATACAGCGTCAGAAGGATATAAAACGGTACTTTCAAGGAGACTTCTCATCATCGCGATATCTTCAAGTCCCATCTGTGAAGGTCCGTCTTGTCCGATTGAAACCCCTGAGTGAGAGCCAACTACTTTGAGGTTAGGATTTGAATACTGAGCCATTCGCAGTTGGTCAAATGACCTCGTGAGAAAAACCGAGAACGTTGAGACAAAAGGCAGATACCCCATTTTTGACAAACCGAGCGCAGCTGAAATCATATTTTGTTCCGCAATGAACATCTCAAAAAACCGCTCAGGAAAGGCTTTTGCAAATTTATTGGCATAAGTAGAATTCGATACCTCAGCGTCCATTACAATGAGTGAAGAGTTGCTCTTTCCTAGGGCAACCAGAGCGTCGCCATATGCTTCACGAGTAGCGATTTGGTCATTCCGAGCGTAGGGAGGAATCCCAATTATTCTTGGTTCTTTCTTAATGCGATCCCGATCGGCCGGCTGGACGATTGGGATGACCCCGCTTGGCAGGGTCACTTTTCCCCTGACGTTGAGATCTACGTCGCCTAATTCTTTTAGCGCTAGTTCTAATTTATCTTTGGGCACTGGAACTCCGTGCCAACCATTTTTATCCTCAAGGAACGATACGCCTTTTCCTTTTATTGTTTTGGCAATAATCATCGTTGGCTTTCCGTTTTTTTTATTTTCCGTTGCTTTTTCAAAAGCTGAATATACTTGTTTTAGATCGTGTCCATCTTGAACAACAATGCTGTTCCATCCAAAAGAATCTGCCCTTTTTTCGTACTTTGCAAGATCCCACCCAAGCATCGTTTCGCCTCTTTGTCCGAGTCTGTTTACATCGATAATCCCTGTAAGATTGTTTAACTTATAGTAGGACGCAAATGCTAGCGCTTCCCATATCTGACCCTCAGCTGTTTCCGAATCACCCATCAAAACCCATATAGTCGATTTTTGATTTGCTTGTAATTTGGCTCCCAATGCCATTCCTACACCAATCGAAAGCCCTTGACCAAGTGATCCAGTAGCAACATCGACGAGGCGAAATCGGGGGGACGGATGTCCTTCCAGCTCGGATGTAAAACTTCGCAATCTTAGTATTTCTTCATGTGAAAGAGCCCCCGCTGCGTGATGGAGAGAATACAACAAAGGAGCCGCATGCCCCTTGGAAAAGATAACCCTATCATTTAAGACATTTCTAGGATTATTGAGATCGAATCTTAAATACCCGCCAAAAAAAAGTACTACCATAAGTTCAACCGCCGATAATGAAGAGGTTGGATGTCCTGAGCCTGCCTTCGAAGTTGAAGCGATTATTGTATGACGTACGAGTTTGCATAAAGCAGTTAGGTGGGAAAAGTCTTGCATTTTACGCCTGTGTTTGAATATATCTTTGAAAGATTTTCTCGGACTCGCCGTTGGTGTTTTTTTCATGGGGTGTTTTTTTTGAGGCCTTGTTTTTCTTCGGCCCATCATGACTAATCCCCCTCATATAAATGTAGCCCTTAAGTGATTCGTTATATGCATAGGGACTATCGATCATATCAATGAAAAGAGGTTTATCTTTTTTGACCGATTTAATAAGCACTTCTCCAGACATGAATTCCTTACTCGATATTTGACCCTTCAAAAGAGGTATAGCAAGATATACATCTTTCTCTGACAAGACGTGACCTTGAGGAAGATTGGATTTAGCGAAGAGGCCACGAACTGTTTCATCAAGATAAACAACTTCTCGTAACGGAGGAATTCTTTTCACATCATGCGAGGCTCCAGACATAGCTCTTGCTCTCCAATATGCTTTAAACCACGCATCTACTTGATGCGGAAGGGAGCAATATTTGGATACGGGCACGCCATCTTTTTCAATATCAACGTGTCTTTCCCACGTTCGCGCCCCCTTAGCGTATGAGATATACATCGATGCTTCCCAGTCATGATAT
>JACPMD010000054.1 GCA_016186235.1 Candidatus Roizmanbacteria bacterium
ACCTTTCCCTCGCGGTACTAGTTCACTATCGGTTAGTTTGAGTATTTAGTCTTGGATCGTGACCGACCCGGTTTCCCACAAGGTTTGCCGTGACTCGTGGTACTTGGGAAATCCACTAGGGAAAGCTTTCATTTTGAATACGAGGCTGTCACTCTCTCTGGCAGTTCTTTCCAGAACTTTTTTCTACGAAAACTCTCTCCACGTGTGGACCCGCAACACCCACCAAAAGGCGGGTTTAGACTGTTCCGGTTTCGCTCGCCGCTACTAACGGAATCTCAACCCCGATTAAATCGGGGCAAGTTGATTTCTTTTCCTCTGGTTACTGAGATGTTTCAGTTCACCAGGTTCCCCGTCCGATGAAACATCGGACCTCCCGATATCACTATCGGGAAGGTTGCCCTATTCGGAAACCAACGACTTGTAGCGCCTGTTTAAGGACTCATCGTTGTTTTCGTGCTTACACACACGTCCTTCTTCGGCTCAAACTACCAAGGCATTCACCATTGGCATTATCTCTTCCATCTCTTACATTAGTCAAATTATTTTGACCTACCAACGCTAATTGTTAAAGTGCAGTGGACCCGACCGGACTTGAACCGGTGACCTTCGCATTGCAAATGCGATGTTCTAGCCAGCTGAACTACAGGCCCAAAATCAGATATAAAATTTATAAAGTGCGAAAATTCATAAAGTTATTACAAAAATTAGTAATGACGTTTAAAACTTTATGAATTTAAATTAAAGAAGGCTGTTAGGTCCGAAGAAGTCGGACCAATGATGCCTTTAGGAAAGAAAAATTTTCATTGGCAAGGGAAAGTATAACGCAGGAATTTTAAAATGTCAACTATATCTAAGTAGATCAGAGTAGGCGAAGCGATACATGTTCTTATTGAATAAGTGTCTTTTTCGCTATATTATAAAACTATGACTCCAAAAAAATCTATTGTTTGGTTTGAAGAAGTAACAAAGGATGATATTGGATTAGTCGGCGGAAAAGGAGCAAATTTAGGCGAAATGGTAAATGCAAACTTTCCAATCCCTTACGGATTTATCATTACCTCCTCCGCTTACTTTGATTTTGTAAAGGAAAATCGCTTAAGCAACAAAATTAAGGATTTATTACAGATTGTTAATTACGAAAATCCCCACGAGCTGCAGCAAGCCTCTTCCCACCTTCGGGAACTCATTTCACAAAGCGAGACTCCCCACTATCTTGTAAAGCAAATCGTCTCATACTACGAACAGCTTCTCATAAAGGAAGAACTACATTTTAAAAAAAAGCTTACTTCTCTTGACAAAGGCGTCCAAACAATTAGACATCTTTATGACAATCCTCTCGTTGCAATTCGATCTTCTGCGACTGCAGAAGATTTACCCGGAGCATCTTTTGCAGGTCAGCAAGAAACCTTTTTAAACGTCAAGGGAGAAACGCTTCTTCTAAAGAAAATTAAAGATTGTTGGTCTTCTCTCTTTACCGAACGTGCGATCTATTATCGAAAACAACAAGGCTTCGATCACATGAAGGTTGGCTTGGCTGTCGTCGTGCAACGGATGGTGCAATCCGATAAGTCCGGTATTGCTTTCAGCGTCGATCCGATCAGTGCTGACAGAAATAAAATCGTGATTGAGGCGATTTATGGACTCGGCGAGTACATCGTTGGAGGCAAAGTCACACCCGACCACTATGAAGTTGATAAACGCTCTCTCGTCGTCACAAAAAAGGAGATAAAAAAACAACATATCATGCTCAAAAAATATAATAATACAAATCGTGAGCTCAGACTCTCTGCAGAACAAGGAAAGAAAGAAAAACTCTCAGACACAGAGATATTAAAAGTAGCACTCCTCGTAAAAGACGTCGAAAATCATTATTTTTTCCCACAGGATATAGAGTGGGCGATAGAAAAAGACAGGGTTTATATCGTCCAATCACGCCCTATTACAACGTTAAAATCAAAAAAGAGCCAAGAGAGCAAATTAGCTAAGTCCAGCAATTCATTGCCAATTCTCGTTGGTTCTCCTGCTTCTCCTGGAATGGGCGTAGGCCCTGTAACGATCATTTTTTCCCCAAAAGAGATTCATAAGATAAATAGTGGAGATATCCTCGTCGCACCACAAACGAATCCTGACTTTGTTCCGGCGATGCGTAAAGCCGCTGCAATTGTAACTGAAAAAGGAGGAAGGACTTCACACGCTGCGATTGTATCTCGAGAACTTGGGATACCTGCAATTGTCGGGGCTGACAGAGCGACTAAACTCCTTAAAGGCGGTTCAGTTGTAACAGTAAATGGATCAACAGGCGAAATATTTAAGGGAGGTTCGTTAAAGCCTGCGCAAAAAACACTGACTTCTCGTGAAAAAGAAAAACCCATGCAAAAAAATTTAAAAACAGTTACTAAAGTGTATGTAAATCTTGCAGAACCCGACCAGGCTGGGAAAATTGCAAAAAAAGACGTCGACGGAGTAGGACTTTTAAGGGCTGAGTTTATGATTGCTCACATCGGAATTCATCCAAAAGAGTTTATCAGAAAAAATCAACAGTTTCTCTTTGTCAATAGGCTCGCCAAAGACCTCGCAACGTTTGCACGCGTATTTTATCCGAGGACAATTACCTACAGAGCAACGGATTTTAGATCTAACGAATATCGAAATCTTAAAGGAGGCGACCACTTTGAACCTCATGAAGAAAATCCAATGCTCGGGTATCGCGGTGCGTTTCGTTATGTTTCAAACCCTGAGGTCTTTAGACTTGAGCTGGATGCAATCAAAAAAGTCTACGCTCTTGGTTTTGATAATCTCCATTTAATGATTCCCTTTGTGCGTGTTCCGTGGGAATTGGTCAAAGTAAAAGAGATCGTTCAAAACCAAGGACTCATGGATCTTGTCGGATTTAAATTATTGATTATGGTTGAAGTACCTGCCTGCGCTCTCAATCTCGAAGAGTTCATAAAAATAGGAATCGATGGCGTTTCGGTCGGAACGAACGATCTTACGATGATGCTTTTAGGAGTTGATAGAGACAACGAAGAAGTAGCTTCTATTTATGATGAGAGAAACCCAGTTGTCGTCAACGTCTTAAGGAATATTATTAGAACGTGTACTAAATATAATGTTACCTCATCGATTTGCGGACAGGCAGCTTCTGATTATCCTGAATTGGTAGAAGAGCTTGTTAAAGAAGGAATTACAAGCGTTTCGGTGAATCCTGATGCAATCGAACGAACGCGCGAACAGATTTATGAAATTGAGAAAAAATTATTTAAAAATCTAAAAAAAGGATCTAAGTAGCAATTATGGCAAAAATCAAAAGAATTTACGCATTTGAAATTATTGACTCTAGAGGGAGGCCAACCATTGAGGGGAAACTAATCCTTGATAATGGCCAAAAAGTTGAAACATCGATTCCTGCTGGTACCTCGATAGGCAAATTCGAAGCAGTGGAACTGAGAGATGCCGACTCGCCTCGATTTGACGGAATGGGTGTTTCAAAGGCAGTTCAATTCATCAATGAACTCATCGGTCCTAAGCTTGTCGGTGCATCGCCACTCAAGCAGTTTGAAATTGACGGCTGGCTTATAAAAGCAGATGGAACAAAAAATAAAAGTAAACTCGGAGCAAATACCATTTTAACTGTTTCTCAGCTCATTACAAAAGCTGCCGCTGTTGATTTGCAGGTGCCACTTTTTCGCTACATAAATACCCTTTACCAAGCGATTACAAAGACTCCGCTTCCAATAGAAAAGCTACCCTCTCCTATGTTTAATGTGATCAACGGAGGAAAACACGCGAACAATAATCTTGAATTTCAAGAGTTTCATTTTATTCCTTCCTCGTCGACTACATTTGCCAAATCGTACGAGAAAGGCGTTGACCTCTTCCACGAACTGAAGCGAGTCTTAGCAGAAAAAAATGCATTTATAGCAATAGGAGAAGAAGGCGGTTATACGACAAATTTTACCGCTAATATTGATGCTTTAGAAGTAGTGAATGAAACAATTATCAAAAAAAATCTTAAACCAGGCCTTGATGTTTTCTTAGGACTTGATATCGCAGCTTCAGAGTTTTATAAAAACGGACACTATGTCATACGAGACAAACCGCATCCGCTAAATTCAGATGATTATATTGAATACATAGTCCACCTCACTAAAAATTACTCAATCCTTATACTCGAAGACCCTCTCAGCGAAGACGAATGGCATAGTTGGAGTAAATTAAGCCAGATCGTTTCTAAAAGCATGTATCTAGTAGGCGACGATCTTATTACGACGAATAAAGAAAGACTGATGCGTGCAATAAAAGAAGACGCTTGTAACTCAATTATTATTAAACCCAATCAGGTAGGATCTCTCACAGAAACGCTTGAAGTAGTCGATCTAGCAAGAAAAAACAATTTTACCTGCGTCGTCTCGCATCGGTCAGGAGACACGCCAGACACATTTCTGGCAGATTTTGCTGTAGGAGTACAAGCCGATTTCGTAAAATTTGGCGCTCCCTCGCGCGGCGAAAGAGTGGTTAAATATAACAGACTTTTAGAAATAGAAAGAGAAGAACTCACAGCGAGTGCTTAATTACTGCATCAATGAACGAGAGAAAAATCGGATGAGGACGAAGCGGTCTTGATTTGTATTCCGGATGACCCTGAGTTCCGAGATAAAAAGGATGTTGTGAGATGTCAAGTTCTGTTATTTCAGCTAAGTTTTCTACGCTCGATCTAGCCGAAATCTTGATTCCGTTTTTTTCAAACTCCTTTGCATAGCGATCGTTAAATTCGTAACGATGCCTGTGACGTTCGCTTGTTAATCCTGACTCTTTATTAATAAATCCTCCATACTTTTCATAAGCCATCCAGGCAAGCGTATGTGGTCTAACATATGCCTTCCATGCTCCTAAACGCATTGTGCCGCCATAGGCCCTGCGTTTCATAAATTCTTCTTGAGCAGGCATCAGATGAATCACAGGGTACTTTGTCTTTGGGTCATTCTCTGTTGTGTTCGCCTCTTTCCAACCTATCACATCCCTTGCGAAGGAAATCGCAGCAAGCTGCATACCGTAACACAAACCTAAATAAGGAATTTTATGATCGCGCGCATAGCCAGCAGCCTTGATCATTCCCTCAGCTCCTCTTTCTCCCCAACCGATTGGCACAATCACTCCTCCTGGGTTAGATAGGTATTTTTCAGTTCCCTGTTTTTCGACATTTTCGGCATCAATCCAGTGAGTCTGGAGCTTTACCCCATGAAACCAGGCTGCATGTTGCAAAGCATCGAATAAAGCAGCATATGAATCACGCAGTTGGTATTCTCCTGTTGAAAAGTATTTTCCAACAATTGCAATATGAATCGATTTATTTCCGCTTTCAATTTTCTCTATTTTATGAATAAAGTCCTGCCACGTAGAAAAATCCTCCTTTTTCTTTTTTAGTCCAAATTTTTGCAGGATTCGTGAATGGAAGTTCTGATCTTTAAAAATCAATGGAAGTTCATACACAATGTCTGTATCTGCTGCAGAAATTACATCTTCTGGGTGAACATTACAAAAGAGGGCAAAGCGGTTCTTGCGTCTTTGATCCATTGGTTTTTCAGATCTCGCTACAACAAAGTCAGGTTGAATACCCATAGAGTTTAAAGTACGAACAGACAGCTGAATTGGTTTTGTTTTAGGCTCCCCGAGGTGTCTCGGAGTGGGCATGTAGCCAACGTGTATATGAATTACATTACCCGGATTTTTGAGCGATAAAATCCGTGAGGCCTCGTAATAAAATAGGTTTTGATATTCGCCAGCGGTTCCGCCCAATTCAATGACGACAATATCCGCTTCAGTTTTTTTCCCTGCATCAATAATTCTTTTTAAAATCTCATCGGTGATATGAGGAATAGCTTCGACGTCTTCACCATGGTATTCAAATCTTCGCTCTCTATCGATTACCGTCTTGTAGATCTGACCCATTGTTACAAAATTTTCTCTTCCCAATTCCAAATCCAAAAATTTCTCGTATGTTCCAATGTCCATGTCTGCTTCGGTTCCATCCTCGCACAAAAAAGGATCGCCGTGTTCTATTGGATTGATTGTCCCTGCGTCAAGATTGAGGTAATTTTCACATTTTACCGGAGTTATGGTAAATCCTGAAGATTTGAGAAGAATGGCTATCGAAGCGGCAACAGTACCTTTCCCAATGCCCGAAATTACACCTCCGGAAACGAATATATATTTCGTCTTCACGGAATTTTAGTATACAGTCAGATCCCTAGCTTGTCAAAACGAATTTCACATGATACAATCCTCCTATGGCTAATTCTTTTACCTACAAACAGCCCAGAACAGAATGATAACCGTGAGAAAGATCGCCAAGACCGGTATCGGGATCGAGAGAATAGTGCCTTTGGTTTCGCCTTTTTTGTCTGATATCGCACTAAATAAGAAAACAGATTACCACAAAAGTAAACTCTATTTTGTCCGTTCTCTTTCGGGACAAGAAACAAAGACAAAACTCAAATGAGCGTCCATAACAAACGAGTAGGCCTCATTGGTGAAAACGCTGCCATAGCCTATCTTCAAGATAGAGGGTATAGCATTATTGGCCGAAACATTTATACCCGCTGGGGCGAATTAGATATCGTTGCAAAAAAAAAGAACAAAATTAGTTTTACAGAGGTGAAAACTAAAATTGGCGATAAAAAAGGAAGACCGCATGAGGCATTCACCAGAATTAAACTCCAACATGTACGAAGAGCAATTGAATATTATCTTTTGAAAAATCGTCTACGTGAACATAAACTCTCTCTCGATGTTATCTCTGTACTGTTAGATCAGGATTTTTCAGTAAATTCTATTAATTTTTTCGAAGGACTAGACATAACAGGAAGGTGGTGATTTAATTGTATGTTGGAACTTGTCAATAATGTCGTCTGGAATTTTCTCCAAAGATTGTTCAACTATTTCCCCAACCTTTTGAGCGGAATAATAATTCTCGTTGTTGGACTAGTCCTGTCGGGAATCCTGAAAAGGGTCCTTCTGTCTGTATTTTCCTTTATTCGACTCGACGTATTATTGCATAGAATGAGACTCCTTGATAAAAATGAGGTTCATATCTGGGAAGAAGTACTCGCCGAAGTTCTCCGTTGGACTGTAGTGATTCTTTTCCTTATACCAACGCTTGAAGTATTGGGATTATCGAGAGCTACAATCGTCTTAAATCAGTTTTTACTCTATTTGCCAAACGTGATCGTCGCCGTTGTTATTGCCTTTGTAGGTATAATTGCCTCTAATTTAGGCGCTGATTTAATCAGGCATAGCGTGAGGACTATCGGAGCAACTTCGGCAAATACGCTTGCAGTCTTTACCAAATGGTTGATTTCCTTTTTCACCATACTTGTCGTCCTTAATCAACTTGGCGTAGCTCAAGATTTAATCCGCATTCTTTTTACCGGAATTATTGCAATGGTAGCAATCGCAGGCGGCCTAGCATTTGGACTTGGCGGTCAAGGGCTTGCGAAAGATATTTTGGAGGAGCTTAGAAAAAATCTTTCGTCTCGTTCTCCAAAGTAATAAAAAATCTGGTAAAATAAGTGGGTAAGGCCCCATCGTCTAGCGGCCCAGGACAGTAGGTTTTCAGCCTATCAACACGAGTTCGAATCTCGTTGGGGTCACCAGATAGTTGTAAAACAGACTGGGGATTAGGTTGATATAACGAGCTGTTTATATTTTGAGACACGAGCATATAAAAGACAAATAAATTCTAGAGTTTTTATAAACAGTGAAATCTAGAGTGATATAATTCTTTTAGAAATGAAAATTGTTGTAGAAATAATTTTAACAGATTAAAAGACATCTACAGTTCAATCTAACTCTGACCCTAATATTGAAACTATGCTTTTTCTTTATTATTTTGACCGTGTGGTAAATAATCTAGGAGAAAAGGCTAGAAATTTTTTAATCTGGGAATTTAATAGCATTATAGACGGCATAGTGGACGATTTTACAAAAAATTCACAAAAAAGGCAGGGTAGCGAATTAGGAGCTTATTTTTTAGGGACGGATTATTCTCTTAAGTCGCACATCAGTGGAAAAGAAGTATTTAGAGCTAAAGGCGAGCTTGCCAAA
>JACPMD010000055.1 GCA_016186235.1 Candidatus Roizmanbacteria bacterium
CTCAATAAAACAAAGAGCAATAAAGATTTTTTAGCTACGTTAAATGTAGGAAGGTAGACTTTTCTGAAGCTATTTTACTTTCTCTCGTTTTTTCTTATACTTTCATTATGATTCCAGCAAGTGCATTTGTGCAAAAAGTAGAGACTGAGTATTTGAAAAAAGTTGCTGATTTACTAAGATCGGGAGATATTGATTTCCAAACAGCTAAAAACTCTGCAAAAGAACTACTGACATATCTGCCCCTCGCTTCTTATGAAGATATGCATGATAAGTTGAAAAAGTTTACAGATTCATATCCTCAGTTAAAGAAGGTTTTCATCACGTTCTTAAAGCTTTTAGAAGAGGAGAAGACAAGTAATGTACTAGATAAAATGAGAAATTTGATGGGTGCGAGCAAAATAGAGGAGTCTTTAAAATTGGTACAAAAATAAGAACCTGCATGACATCTATATTAGTCATGCAGAATTTAAAAGTTAATAATTATAGTTCTTGAAATTTACAACTCAGTGTAAATTATAAAACTATGGTTTTACCAATCATAAGTGCAGTTGCGAATGCAGTAGGAGCAGCGGCAGGAGCCGGAGCTGAAGCTGCAGCAGCGGGTGGATTTTTACCAGCTGCTGGTGGAGCAACAGCTGCTGTAGAAACTGGAGTAGGGATTGCTGCAAGAATAGGTCCAGAAGTCGTTACGAAACTTCCTAATCCGGTAGCAGCTAACGCTGTAGAAGGCACCCTTACAAATGTAGTAAAGTCTTCGGCAAATGGGTTAAAAGGTGTAGAGGCAGTTGCCGCTATGTCTAGACCTCTGGAGGTTGTTAAAACAGCTCCTAAATCTCCGATCTCTGCACCTGAAAAAAGCGTACTTTCACCTCAGGCAGAAGCTGTTTTATCAGGTCACTCTGGTGGTGCTAAAGAAACAACAAAGCAAGAACTTCCCAAAAGCCAAGAAGTAATCGATGCTGAGTATAAAGCTGATTGGGATAGATTACAGTATCTTAGGCAAGTGAGAACTGACGCGGACCTTGAAATTAAAGCACTTGAAGCAAAGCTAAAACTAGCTAAAGGAGTTTCTCCATGGTTAATTGCCGCATTTTTGGCTGTTGGTACTGGAACCGCTGTAATTAAACAGGTAGAACAGGATCAAAAAGAAGAGTAATCTCCTTCGTTTTTTGAGACTCTCTTTTCATAAAGGTGTTAAATTTTCACCTATGAGTAGAAATAACAGTACTAATTTTCTCTTGACAAAAAAACTTAACTCGGTATACTTACTACTAGTATAGAGTATTTAAGTTTAGATAACTATATATGGATACTCGCAAGAGAATTAATCGGATAATAGGACAACTGAGAGGAATTGAACGAATGGTGGGACAAGAAAGAGACTGTAGTGATATACTACAGCAGGTTTTGGCGATCAAAAAAGCCATCGACGGCTTATCTACAGAACTTCTTGTTTCAGATATTTGCAAGATTGTTCCAAAAGGAGAATCTAAGAAGGTCGAAAAAATGGTAGAAAGGGCAATAAATCTTTAGAAAACTAAAATGGACTATACTAATTTACCAGCCGAAAACGTAATAATTGTAGGCGGAGGTCCAGCAGGGCTTGCGGCAGCAGTCTATACTTCGCGGGCCAATTTATCTCCCTTGGTTATTGCCGGTTCTCCTCCCGGCGGTCAGCTTATGCTTACAAGTGATGTCGAAAACTATCCGGGATTTGAGTCAATATTAGGACCTCAGCTTATCGAAAAATACAGAGCCCACGCAAAAAAGTTCGGGACAAGAATTATTGATGATAACGTCGCGAAAGTCGATTTTAAAAAAAACCCTTTTGAAATAGTTAATGCGGCGAATCAAAAAATATACGCAACAAAATCAGTCATTATCGCAACCGGAGCAAAAGCCAAGTGGCTGGGAATTGAAAACGAGCAACGGCTTCGAGGAAAGGGAGTATCTGCATGCGCCGTTTGCGATGCATTTTTCTTCAAAGAAAAAGTCGTTGTTGTGGTTGGGGGAGGAGATACTGCTATGGAAGACGCACTTACCTTAACGAAATTTGCGAGTAAAATCTATCTTATCCATCGTCGAGACAATTTTCGAGCATCCAAAATCATGCAGGATCGAGTTAAGAAGAATCCAAAGATCGAGATCATTTGGAATACAACTGTAGTAGATGTATTGGGTGAACAAAAAGTTGAGGGTATAAAAATGAAGAATTTAAAGCAGGGAAGCGAAAAGGAATTAAGAGTTGAAGGTCTTTTTTTAGCCATAGGTCATCAGCCCGATACAGAAGTGTTTAAAGGACAGATAGAATTAGATGAAGGGCGAAAAGAGAAGTTCCTCCTGAAAAATTAAACAAAATTAGAATGGCAGGATACTATTTTGCTACTCATACTTCAGTCCCCGGAGTTTTTGCAGCGGGCGACTGCGTTGATTATGTCTATAGACAGGCAGGCACCGCTATTGGAATGGGTATTGAAGCGGCCCTCGACGCAGAAAAATGGCTAGAGATACTATGAATATACTCCTTGAGACTGCACAAGATATCATAAAAAAGACAGGAAAAAGTTTAGGCTTATCTAATGAGCAAATTCTACGACTTATTGAACCCGAAACTATTCATGAGGTGAATTTTCCAGTGAAGATGGATGACGGGAAAGTCAAGCTCTATAAGGGCTTTCGCATTCAGCAC
>JACPMD010000056.1 GCA_016186235.1 Candidatus Roizmanbacteria bacterium
AGAGGCAACAGAAGAAGCCACGCCCACGGTCGTCCCAACAATTTCCACTCCAGCTCCAACAACCTTGGTTACTCCAACAATATACTATTCGCCATATCCAACGATACCGCTTACTCCAACTCCTCCAGTCAGCGGTAGCTTGTTGATACCATACTCTATGATAATAAGCGGGAGCTTAATTCTTCTCGGAATAGGAGTAATGCTTGTGTTTTAGTTCTTCTCTGGTTCTTTGCATCGGGGTTTATTTTCAAGATTGCATGCTATGAAGTTGTGTACCTCGCGATAGGTGCCGTCGTTTGGAATAAGAACGTATTTCCCGTCATAGTCGAGATAGTTTGGAACGTAAAAAAAATTCTCTGAGAGTACGATCTCTTTCTGCTTGAGTTTACCCTTGAGAACCACATTTTTTACGATTATCGCCAGCTGTTGGTTTGTAATATCTCGGTGAATGAGTTTTTCAAAGAGTCCGTAAAGCTTCTCTAATTCTTTGGCACCTTTTCCCTTAACAAATTCAAGCAGTTTATTTTTTAAGGCCACAAGAACCTTCTGTTGTCTTTTGGTCCGGGCAAAGTCACTTCCTTCAGCATTGTCACCATGGCGTGAGCGTACGAATTTCAATGCCGTTTCGCCATTCATAAATGTATGCCCTTTTTTAAAGGATACGGTTTCATATCTACATTTGAATTCGGGATCTCCATCACATTTGTCATCTTCGCGCCCTGGAATGGGGAATTTTTCATCGGTAAATGATCTGTCTACCTCAACTTCAACTCCGCCTAAGTAGTCGATAAGTTCCTTGAACTGATCAAAATCAAGAACAGCCGCATAATGGATTGGCAATCCGACGATACTTGAAATTTCTGCTTTGGCTAGTTTTAAACCACCGTCAGATTTTTTTGCGTTCCCATACGAATACGCCGTATTAATTTTATCCCTCAGCGTGTCGCTCCATATATCTCTAGGGAGGGAGATCGTCGTGATTTGATTCGTCTTTAAATTATAGCCTGCTACAATAATCGAATCGGAGAGATCCGGCCCTTCATGGGTAGAACCAGGTATTCCTAAGAGCAAAATATTTACTTGGTTATTATATGTTTTCAAAGAGTCTCTTGAAAGCAATGTTTTGATAATTGAAATGTGTAGAGTTTTTGTGAGAAATAGATAATAAGGTTTTATCGCAATTAAAAGAATAAGCGTTAAAAGAATAGCGGCAAAAAGGCCAATCAACTTTAACTTAGGATTCATACCACTTTATGACAAGGATAGAATTTGATAAAAGTGTAATGGATCTAAGGAAGCCGTACCCACGAGAAATCCATCGATTTCTTGCCGGCGAAGGTATGAGGAAGCATTATCTTTGTTTGTGCTTCCACCATAGAGAAATTTTTGCCCAGGGGATAATTCGAGTTTCTTTTTCATCTCTAACACTTTTTCCGGTTCTTCATTATTGCCTGTTCCGATGGCATAAACTGGTTCGTAGGCTATGATGTTAGCGTTTTTTGGAAGAGTATCTTTCTCATTTCTTAGACAAAAAATTGATTCTATGTGATATTGAGAAGCTTTCTCTACTTTTTCGCGAAGCATTTGATTATTTTCATTGAAATATTGTCTTCTCTCGCTGTGCCCTATAATCACAAAGTCAACAATCCCGGAAAGACTTTTTGCAGAAACCTCTCCCGTATAAGGTCCTTGGTTAAAATGCGAGATGTCTTGTGCGGCAAGAAAGATATTCTTCAGCTGCGCAACTCGACCTTTTATTGGATGTAAAAGAGGAAAAGGAGGAGCTATAATTATCTTGATAAGATCCTGCTCGAGGCTTTCACAGAATTTCTTGTCATTTTCTAGTTGTTTAATAAATATATCGATCCATAAAAAGGCCTCTGAGAATATAATTATATCTTATGCAAGCCGATTTATTTAAACACTTGAACAAACAACAGAAAGAAGCAGTTTCATCGGTGGAGGGGCCTTCTATTATTCTTGCAGGCGCTGGGTCAGGTAAAACAAGGGTTCTCATCTTTAAAGTCCTCAACCTTGTCGTAAAACACCATATTTCTCCTCATTCGATCGTCATGATAACGTTTACTAATAAGGCGGCTAATGAAATGAAACAGCGAATTCGTGCATATGAACCCTTCCCTCGTCAGGATAAACAAGCTTCGTTAGGGTATGTTGGAACATTTCACTCTTTTTGCAATGTAATCCTTCGCAAAAACGGAGACAGGATTGGGATTGATCTCCACTATGTTATTTACGATGATGACGATCAAAAAGATCTTATGAAATCAATTTTAAAAAAGATGAATATTCGAAAGTTTACTCCTTCCTACTACCTTAATAGAATTTCGGAAGTGTATCAAAACTATCAAAGAGAGTTGGAAAAGAATAACGCGCTTGACTTCGACGACCTTATTATGCGAACGGTGGAGCTTTTTAGCCAAGACAAACAAGTTTTAGAAAAGTATCAGGAAAAATATCCCTACCTGCTAGTCGACGAATTTCAGGATACAAACTACGCTCAATACGTATTTACAAAATTGCTCTCTCAGAAACACAGAAATATCGCAGTGGTAGGAGATTTCTCTCAAAGCATTTACTCCTGGCGTGGAGCTGACATTAGAAACCTGGAAAAATTTAAAGAAGACTTTCCTGAGGCAAAAATTTTCCATCTGGAGAGAAACTATCGCTCTACGCAAAAAATACTTGATTTTGCCTACGATGTAATTTCAAAAAACCAAACGCATCCTATTCTCAATTTATTCACCGATAATACCCACGGCGAAGACATACGCTTTTACCAAGCTAGCAATGAGGAAGACGAGGCAATTTTTGTTGCTCGTGAGCTAGAAAAACATAAAAGCGAGATTCCGTACAACGAATGCGCAATACTCTATCGAATAAACGCTCAGTCTCGTGTCCTTGAGGAAACATTTTTACATTTCGGCATACCCTATATGCTCATCGGAGGAATCAGATTCTATGAGAGAAAAGAGATAAAGGATATTTTATCCTACCTGAGACTGCTGATAAATCCCCTCGACGAGGTTTCGAGAGACAGAATCGAAAAATTAGGAAAAAAACGTTGGGAATTGTTTAAAAAAGTTCAGGAAACATATACTAAGGAAAATAATCTCTCGACGGTAGATTTGATGGAAATGCTCTTCAAAACAACTTATTACCTCGATTTATACAATCCGGATGACCCCGAAGACTATAGCAGACTGGAAAATATTAAAGAATTAAAGTCAGTTGCGCTCAACTTTCCTGAT
>JACPMD010000059.1:0-1258 GCA_016186235.1 Candidatus Roizmanbacteria bacterium
AAAGCATGCCTGAACTGCCTGAAGTCGAAACAATTAGAAAAGGACTCGAGAAATATCTTGTTGGAAAGAAAATCCTTGACGTTGAAGTATTGCATAAAAAAATTCTCGGAGGAAATCCTGGGTCTATCAAGGAAGCAAAAATAAAAAAAGTGAAGCGTTTTGGGAAAGGATTAGTTATCGATCTAGACAACTCCTATTCGATCGCCGCTCACATTAAATTAACCGGCCAATTTATTTATCGCGGTTCAGAAACCAAAACTATCAATCCCTCTAAGAAAATTGTCGGTGAACTGCCGTCAAAATTCACTCGCATCATTTTCAAACTCGATAAAAATGCAACGTTATACTTCAACGATATTAGACTTTTTGCCTGGGTAAAAATTGTAAAAACCTCTGAAGTTCCAAACCTTCCTTTCTTTAAAGGACTTGGACCTGAACCATTTAAAAATTTGACTTTTGAATATTTTCAAAAAGTCTTGAAAAAATCAAATAGCGCAGTAAAAGGACTTCTCATGGATCAAAAAAAGATAGGAGGAGTCGGCAATATTTATGCAAATGACGCTTCAAATCTAGCTAAAATTGATCCTCGAAGAAAAGCATCAAGATGGGTCTCCAAGACGGGGGCGCTACCGAGATGAATTTCGTATCGGCAGAAGGCCGTGAAGGCGGGTATCAAAACCACTTTTTAGCCTACGGACGAGGGGGTGAAAAATGCCACAACTGCGGTGGAATAATTAAGAAAATTTTCCTTGCCGGTCGAGGTACGTATTTTTGCGAAAAATGTCAAAAATAAAGGTAGATATGCTATAATACCCTTATGAATGAACCATTAGAACCATTCTTTGATGTGGAACGAGTTTATAGGGAAGTTGCTGTGATGGTTCGAGCATATGATTTTCTCTACGGCATCTCCGGTGCCGAAGATATAGCAGCTAAGTGTGAGGACAGGGCAGACCTACTTAAAAATGGGGCTCGTCCAGAAGATGTTACTCCCAAACTCCCGGAAACGCTACAGGTTAGAGGAATAGCAGACGCAATACAAAATGGTCTAAACGGATTACCTCCAACAACTTCACTATCATAAAAACTTTATTCATACCTGATTGCATCAATCGGCGAAAGGTCCGCGGCTTTTTTGGCAGGAAAGACGCCGAAGATGATGCCGATTGCCGATGAGACTCCAAGCGCTAGAAGAACTGAAGGTAGATCAATATAGGCCGGAAAATACTGGTGAATAAATGTCACAATCATAAAAGAA
>JACPMD010000059.1:1327-3872 GCA_016186235.1 Candidatus Roizmanbacteria bacterium
AAGAGACAAGATTACCGCTTCGACTAAAAACTGTGAAAGAATGTCAAATTTTCTCGCGCCGATTGCTCGTCTAATTCCTATCTCTTTTATTCTCTCAGTAACGGTAACGTACATAATATTCATGATGCCTATTCCTCCAACAAGAAGAGAAATCGCCGCAATGGCTACCAAAATTGTATTAATGATTGAAAAAATCGATGATATTGCAGATAAGAGCTCCGCTTGTTGGATAACAGAAAAGTCGTCTTCGTTATATCTTCGGAGCAGTCGCTCGGTGACTTCTTCTTGTAGGATATCTAAATCGACATTCTCTCCAGCTTTTACAATAAAAGCGAGAAATTTTTTGTCTGGATTAAAAAGATACCCTGCTTTATACGGCATATAGACAAATGAGTCCAGGTCTGGACCTCCAAATCCTGCACCCTTCGCTTCCAAAACCCCAATGATCTTAAAACTCTTACCTTCGATCTTTATATTTTGATCGATTGCGAGAGCCGCTTGTGAAAACAATTTTTCGGCAATTTTAGGACCAATCGCAACAATCTTTGTCCTTTTACTTACATCATCTTCAGTGAATACTGTCCCAAACTCCGCTTTCAAATTGAGGGTAAAAAAAATATCGGCTGATGTTGCATAGAGGTCGCCTATCTCGCTATTCTTTCCGGCTGTAACCGTTATGGTTTTGCTAAAAATCGGGGCAACGTACGAAGCGCCTTTAATCCTGCGAAGACTCACCCAGTCTTTTTCATCGAACCGTATCGTTCCAAACGCACTTGGCCCTGTTCGAAATCCGCCACCCTGAAGAATTTTTCCAGGTACAACTCTCAAAATATTGGTTCCTAAACTTTCGAATTGATCCTGAATATATTTTCGCAGCCCCAAGCCAAAAGCCACCAAAAGCACCACAGCCATTACGCCAATAAGAATTCCTAAAGAAGTTAAAAACGTCCTGCCTTTATTTCTTGAAAAATCAAAAAAAGCCGATTTTAAAATAAAAATAAGATAAGACATTAGAGTTTTCCTACTATTTCTCCATCTTTTATGTATATTTTGCGTTCAGTGTTCTCAGCAATAGCAGATTCATGTGTGACGACGATGATTGTTATTTTTTCTTCTTTATTTAACTCCTTGAGAAGTTTCATGATCTCCGCCCCTGTTTTTGTATCAATGTTTCCCGTCGGCTCGTCAGCCAAAATGAGTTTTGGATTCATAATAAGTGCCCTTGCAATAGCTGTTCTCTGCTGCTGTCCGCCGGAAATTCGATTCGGGTAAGAATTCGCTTTTTCGAGTATTCCGACGCGTTTCATAATCTCAATTGCCTTTTCTTTGGTGTCGTAGTCAAAGCTTTTGCGTGAGTATATTGTTGGAAGGAGTATATTTTCCATCACTGTCAATTTATTGATCAGGTTAAACTGCTGGAAGACAAAACCGATGAATTCATTTCGTAGGCTGGATAACTGATCGTCGTTCAAGCGTTCAACATTCTTATCTCCGATGGAAACTGTTCCTTTGCTCGGTTTATCCAAGAGCCCGATAATATGCATAAGCGTCGATTTTCCTGATCCAGACGGGCCCATGATAGAAGAAAATTCACCTTGCTGAATAGTAAGATTGATGTTTTTGAGGGCAGTAAAAGTAATTTCCTTATCGATTTTATATTCTTTCCAAATGTTACGTAAGCTAATCATAAATCACATCACCTTGTTTTAATCCTGAGATAACCTCGATTGATGAATCGGTAGTTTTGCCTGTTTTTATGTATGTCTTGAGTTTTTTTTCTCCGACTAACACATATTTTTTGTTATTTTCAACTTTGACAAAAGAAGCTGGAATGGTAATGACACTTTTCCCTTTTCCTATAGCAAAATTCACATCGCCTGTCATTCCAAGCCGATAACGATAGTTAGAATTATTTTCGGTGAATGTTACTTTCACTTCATAGACTGTTCCCGTCTCATCTTCCTTGGGTACAAATGAAATATCTGAAATCGCTCCCCTCAATTTGTCATCAGGATAAGCGTCCAAAATGATTTCTGTTCTCTGTCCTTTTTTTAATTCGGACACCTCTGTTTGATCGGCCACCGCAGAAAAATAGACTGTGTTAGGATTCACGATCTCTACTTCGGCTTGAGTAGGCGTAGCATTCACTCCTGCATAGGGAGATCCCATACGCACCACAATCCCCTCTATCGGAGTGGAAATATATGAAAATTCAATTGCAAGATTTTTTAACTCTACGTCAATTATTGCGTTGTTGAGATCGTATTGAGCTTGGGCAAGTACTCTTAGCGCCGCTCGCCGGGCATCTTCTGTTAACCCGCCTATATTCCTTATTTGTGTATCGTCTACTTCCTGATCAAAATCTAATCGTTCATTAACAAATGTATTCAAATATTTTTTGAGATTTTTTTGTACTTCCCTCTGATCGAGCGATGCAATACCTTGATATTTCTTAACATAATCTCCCACTTTAACTCCGACCCACGATAGCCGCCCTGACGATTGAAACCGTAAAGTCACTTTTTCTTCTGCGTTTATCTCTCCA
>JACPMD010000060.1:0-2814 GCA_016186235.1 Candidatus Roizmanbacteria bacterium
GATATGGACGATGGGATTGAGTGTGAGGCGTTTCTGAAGCTTAGGCGTTGGATCTCCCAGATAATCTGCGGCGAACGCGTGCGAAAATTCATGAATCGTTATTGCCAGCAGAAGTGCGAAGAGATAGATGATAAAGAGAAATGGATTGCTGAATAGGTATGAGAGCATTGAATTTAGTGTTCTTCTATGATAACATAAATAACTATGAATGTCTGTTTTAACTGCGGAAAAAAAGTCATTTTTGGCCGTCGGCATACTCATCACCGGGGAGTAGCGGGTGGACGCTGGAAAAAAAGGGCTCCAAAAACAGCCCGAATCTTTCAACCAAACCTTCAACGCGTTATCATTCTCGTGAATGGTCTGAAAAAGCGGATAAGCCTTTGTACAAAATGCTTAAAACGAATACGAAAAGATATCGAAGAAGGTATGAGGCCGCGTCTGCAACTCGTCCAACTCCAGAAGTCTATTCCTACTCAATAATCCATCTTCTTCAACTTTCCGTCTTTTTCCTCATAAAGATTGCTATTTTGCTCCAGAGCTCGTTGGGTAAATAATATGCCGTTGAGATGGTCGACCTCGTGTTGCACGATGACAGCTCTTAATTTGTTGAACCATTGTCTGTGAACTTTACAGTTCTCATCTTGATATTCAAGCAGAACCTTTGGTGAGCGCTTCACGGGAGCCCAAACTTTTGGAATAGAAAGACAACCTTCGAGCGGCTGTTTTTTCTTTCTCTTCGAGCTTTTTCTTTGGACAATGACTTTTTCCTCGCTTTTTAGAATTCGGGGATTAATAAATACTTCGACTTTCTCTTTTTCTACCGGTTTCATGATAAAAATCGCAAGCCCAACTCCTAGCTGATTTGCTGCTAAGCCAACGCCACGGGGATTATCTTTTTCGTTCAGAATAATAACCATTTCCTTAATAAGTTTCTTTATCGAATCGTCAACCTTTTCTACATGTTTGACCGGAGTCGTGAGTATTGAATTTGGCGCCGATACGATCTTGGGCATTCCACTATTATACAAGAAGACGAAGAGTAAGCTTGAAGAAAAACTTGACATCTTGACATATATATGCTATTCTACAAATATGCAACTCAATAGAACAACTCTCAGAATAAAAGAAAACTTAAAGGAGGCATTAGAAAAGCAGGCGATTGAAGATAATACTACTATGCAAGAGCTTTTCAACCATGCCTTAGAAGAGTTTTTAAACCAGAGAGCAAGAAAAAAGGCGAAGAAGATTATTTTTAAATCTCATGATTTAGGAGTACCTCTCGATAATCTGAGAAGGAAAGATTACTATAAGAATCTTTAATCTATGCTTCTTGACTCAAATATTGTTGTTTACGCAATCAACTCTGCGTCACCTAAACATTCAGTTGCACAAAAGTTCATAAATCAATACAGACAATCGTTATTTCTCGCCCATCAAAACGTCTTAGAAACTATTCGAATCATAACCCACAGAAAATTTCCAAATCCGATGACGATAACAAGTGCTTTAAAAACCCTCTCCAATTTTACTGAAACACTTAGTCTCATAAGTCCAAAACAAGAAAGCTATTTCCTGGCAACTGAATTGATTAAAAAATATAGCCTGGATGCAGATAAAGTTTTTGATGCATATCTTGTTGCAACAGCATTAAGTAATGGAATAACTACAATTGCCACCGATAATGAGAAAGATTTTAAGGTGATTAAAGAAATATCTGTTACAGACCCTTTTTCTCCAGTAAACTAATCGATAGGGGACTAATTTCAAAATGAAACTTTCACTCTGTATCGCTACTTATAACGAAGAATCAAACATCCACTATCCCTTAGATTCTGCTTATGACTTGGTCGACGAAGTAATCATAGTTGATGGAGGGTCGAATGACAAAACCATTGAAAAGGCACAATCCTACGGAGATAAGGTGAAGGTCTATAACGAGGATAACCCTCCGATGTTTCACATTAACAAACAAAAAGCCATCGAACGGGCAAGAGGGGAGTGGATACTGCAGCTTGATGCTGACGAAGCTCTAAGTGACGAACTAAAAAGCGAAATTAAAGAAGTAGTTCGTCGCAAAGATGTTTCACGTTCCACGTTTCACGTTTCACAAGCGATAGCGTACTGGATTCCTCGCAAAAACTTTTTCCTTACGCGATTCCTCATGAAAGGCGGTCAATACCCAGATTACACGATTCGACTTTATAAAAATGGGGTCGCACATTTTCCCTGCAAAGACGTACATGAGAACGTTGAGGTAAAAGGGGAAATTGGCTATTTCAAAAATCCAATCCTACATTACGCAGACCCTAATTTTACCCGCTATCTCACCCGCTGGAATCGCTATACCACGCTTGAGGCAGAACAAATGGTAAGAGCACGTCTTTCTTTTTTGAGTTATTTCGTTATTAAACCGAAACTTACTTTCCTATCGATATACTTTCGGCATTTGGGCCTTGTTGACGGTTTTCCTGGGTTCGTTTTTGCTCTTTTTTCCTCGATACGCTTCTGGGCAATCTATGTCAAATGGTGGCTAAAAATGCGGGGTTTATCCAGACTAAGTCGGGATTGACATTTTATAGAGAATCTGTCTTAATTGAAATATGCTGAAAATACTGATTTTATTCCTCGCAACGTTTATTTTCATACTTCCTGTGAATGCACAAGATGAAACTCCAACAGAAATCTTAGGTCCAAAAGATAAATTACAGGAAAATAGGCAAAACGTCCGTGAGAATATGCAAGAGAAAAGCGAAAATTTGATGGAGAGAACTAAAGAAAAAAGAGAAAGTCTCAAGGACGCGATGGAAAAAAAGA
>JACPMD010000060.1:2888-4619 GCA_016186235.1 Candidatus Roizmanbacteria bacterium
AGACAAGAAGCGGCAGAAAAATTTAAAGCTCGCAGAGAAGCATTCGCGGAGAAGCTGCAAACGATTCGAGACGAGAAGAAAAAAATGCACGTCGAGCGCATAAGTACTAAACTAACAACCGCAAATACAAATAGAACGAATCACATGGCAGCTGTTTTAGAAAAACTCACATCAATTCTCGATCGGCTTACTGAAAAAGTAGGTTCGGCGAAAACTGCCGGCAAAGACGTAAGTCCGGCCGAAAGCGCGATTAGCTCTGCGCAAGCTGCAATCAATAGCGCACAGACTGCAGTTTCAAATCAAGCTGGTCAAACATATGTCATTGAAATAAGGAGTGAAACTACACTAAAACCAAATGTCGGCCAATCGGTAAGTCAGCTCGAAGGAGATCTAAAAAATGTCCATAAACTCGTTGTTGACGCTAAACAGGCAGTTTCAAACGCAGTTCGCGAAGTTGCGAAGTTAGGTAGGTTAACAGTTACACCATAATGGATCCAAATCAGTCATCTCAACCGCCACAGCCTCCAGTTGCGCCACAGCCGCCGGTAGTCCCGCAGCCGCCTCAGGCACCAGTTTCTCCGACTCCGGTCGTTCCTCCTCCTCCGCCGATGATTCCTATGCCTCCGCCTCCTCCACCCCCGCATGAATCAAGTAATAAAATGCTTTTTCTCCTTATTGGAGGAGTAACACTCGTGCTTCTTATTCTTATTTTCATCCTTATGAGTAGCCAAGGCCAACAAAGAGAAATTCCAGTAACAACCCCAACAATTCAGCCCCAGATTCAAGAACCAACTCCTACGCCCGAGGTTGTTACAGAGGAAGACGTTGACAATATTGATGTAGGGAGCATTGAAGGCGAAATGAATGACATTAAAACAGATCTCAATCAACTTTAATATGGTAAGCAATAAAAAATCTTCTCGTTTTGGTCTAGGAATTCTCCTCGGTATGGTGGTCGGAGCAATTGCGGGGATATTTATGGCTCCAAAATCGGGAAAAGAAAACAGAGAGGCAGTCCTCAAAAAGCTTCAGCAGCTTAAAAAAGAACTTCAAGACGCAGAAATTGACAAAAAGGTAAAAGAAATTTACGGCGATGTGACGGAAAAAAGCCTGGAGCTTTATGCCAAAACCCGAAAAGAATTAGTAAAACGCCTCGATGATATTAAAGAAAGAGTAGAGGAGATAGATACTGATAAATATATTGAGATGGTTGAAGACGTCGTTGAACGAGTACGAAAAGAAACAGACGAAACAGTTGAAAGAGCAAGAAAATTGCGAGACTACCTCGTCGATAGGTGGAATGATCTTACATCAAAAGCATAGGAAGAGGCTTTAATTCCCGTGAAAGCGGATCCAAAATCATACCTAAATTTTCTAAAGTTGTTAATCCAAGCAGATACACACCTTCGTTTCCAAAAACTACTTTACTTGTAGCGCCTCTACCTTGATAATAAAATTTTGCTTCTCCTACTTTTTTCTCAATCTCCTCGCCGTTAGCCAAAATAAATTTCTGCGTTCCTTCCGGCTTAATTGCGAGCTTTGCGAGATCACTCTTTGGGATTACGGAGTAAACCGCTCCGGAATCTACTAAAACCTTCCGATCTAATAGATTTTTAGGCTTTAACGGATTAGCAATTTTTACTTTGAGATAAGTGATTGCCATAGAGTTAATTTTACCATATTTTAAGGCTTTCTCCCGTATCTCTCTTTGGAAAGCTTGATGATCTTCTC
>JACPMD010000061.1 GCA_016186235.1 Candidatus Roizmanbacteria bacterium
AGGTGAATTTGCCTACAAGAGTACATTCTTGCCAGGACCTTTACAAAAATTCATGAGCAGATTCGGATTCCGCAGAGGAGGAGGGGGAACTACTCTTCCTGAAGAACATAAATAAACAAATTTAACTAAATCCAGGAATTCTAAGTATATCTACGCCTATCAATCTTAATATAAACACCGAGAAAATAATCAGCATCAAACCCATAATGCACGAGGTGAGCATCTCTTGAGCTCTTTTCAGTTTTTCCGGATTGCCCCTCGAAGTCTGCAAAGTAAAGGCTGCGTATATAATACATAAAAGTGCGATAATTCCAGCGATGCCTATGCCTAAGCCGAATACTCTATCTTTTATTGCTACAGAAAGATTGAAATCAATACAACCGAGCGCAGTCCAAACTCCATGAGAACTACAGCTCACACACTCCTTAATTTCGTTATCTGATTTAATCCCTTGACAAAGCCTTGCAACATTAAAGTCATCGGGCTTTACACAGACGCAGTTCGCCAGATCTTTTGGATTGCTTGCTTCGCCTTCAGCGCAAGGAGGTATTTGAAAGACATTCTTAGAAAGTTCATAGATGAAATAACGTATCCCATCAAAGAGCCCCAATATTAAATTAATCGGGCTGATAATAATATCTATGGCTTGCTGCAAGACTGGTATAGCTACTGGATTTGTAATTTGCCAAGAGCCGACTAAAAAACCTGAAGTTGCGCAGCGTTCACCGATTCTTCCCTTGCCTTGCTGTTGTAAAAGCTTATCTATTTCTTTTTGCAAATCAATCCCTCCTGCAGATGGACTGATGGAAGGACTCGAGGTTGGAGTAAGTTGAGCAAAACTCTGAGGCGTAAAGAGAAAAAACAAAAAAAATGCTAAAAATAGAGCTGCTAGAAATTTTCGCATATTTTAATTTAATCTAAAAAGACTAAGAAACTCAAGCGTTACTGTTTTTTGCCTTCTGCTTCTTTTTGCGCTTCTGTAATAAACTTATAGAGCATAAAGATCAAAAATAATGGCCCGTATTTGTTTATAAATTCCCAGATAACATGGTTCCAATCGCCGCCATATTTTTCTCGTAAATCATGGCCGTTGTAAGGATAGTCTTTCTTCCGTGTTTCCCAAGGCGTCTTATATGCTTTATTCAGAAAAGGAACTTTCTCGAACGGTAGCCATCCAACTATTGGAATTTTTTTAAGGAATTTGCTTGGCCTAATATATACTTGCTCCGTCTCTCCAGGTATGGATAAATCATAGGGATTTTTTTTGAGCAAACCGTTTGATTCTAAGGCAATTACGAATTTATCTATATCGGTTGCGTCCCATTCCCACACTGCTGTTCCTCGACCTGCCACCTCAGCTGCAATTGAATTCAATCTCCCAGAAGCAAAAGCCCCCATTGCGATTTTTGCTACATCATCTTTTCTAAAGTACGCAATAGCTGCTGAGGCAAGTTTGTGGACGGCCTCGTATCCTTGTGGAGCTCCATGAACTTGAATATACGCTTGATAAACCTCATTTAATATTTGAATAAGAGGAGAAAAATCTCCCCGCTTCTCGCCGACCGCCATCTGCTGGAGAACACCTTGTAGTTTTAGCACCGCGCCGTTCATCATATGTTGTTCCATTGTTGCAGTATCACCTATGGATCTTGGAATGGTTCGTGGCCCAGCCCGTTTAAAAAGCAGAAAAGAAAGATCTGTCTGTTCTATGCCAAAGGTAAAGGTGTAGAACTTCTCTGGATCTGTACTAATATTATCTCCGAATGAGTCGAGATAGTCTCCTTTGTCAAAATACAAATCTTTTATTTTGTTGTATACTTCTATTGCATCCTCTACACTGTCTCCAGATAGTTTTGTTTTACCTAAAAGTTCTCGTATCTTAGCTTCGTCTAATTTGTAGTCAATAGAGTCAAATCCAAAAAACTCTTCGTCCTTAGCAAGAGTTCTTGTGTGATCGCGCATTTCTTTGCTTACCTGTTTGCGTAATAGGTTTTCTGCTAAGCTCAGATTTTTCATCACCTTGTCAAATCGGTCTGGGTCCCACCCTAACGCCGTTCTTACTCTTTTCCATGTACTGATTCCGTCTTCGTTAAATCTATCTCGATCAATACGCAAGAATTTTGTAGGAAAGGTCTTTGCAATGTAGCGAGCAAGCATTCTGTTGAGAAATGCTTTCGAAGTTGCTTCTTCAACTGCCTCATCGATTGATTTAGGGGAAAGTTCTCCTTCCCGAATTTCCCCTTCCAATTTATACCGCGTTTCGGCCCTTAGTTTATTCATATAAGCATCAAATCCTGCTTTATCCTCAAGAAAATACGTCTTGTAGAGATACTGAAAAAATTCTTCTCTCTTTCCTTTAAACTCCCCTTTGTTAAGAAAGCCTGCATTTGCATCACCGATTCTATTGCCTGAAATGAAATCAAAAACAACCTCCCAGCCAATTTTTTCTATATTTTGCCATGTCTTAAGAACATCAAATTCAGGAAGCCCTGCTTGCGGTATCCCTGCCCGATGGATTAGTCTTACCTTTGCGTCTTTCGTATGAACAAAGTAGTCCTTGATAAAATAGAGCATTCTCCAGCCTCTTCTTTTCGAAGGCCCTCCGACATTGCCAAAATCAACCAAGTCATCGATAAGAAGCCTTACTGGATTTCCTGTTTTTGGATCTTTTAATTTCTCTCTTCCCTTCCAATAAGACTCTCTATACTTGATTAAGTTATCGTAGATCTCTTTGTGATTCCATCCCCTTTTTGCTATCCCTTGTAAATCTTCTATTGGCAAAAAAAGCCAGGGATATAAATTAGCTTCACCCTGCCAGCGTATGAACATATGTGAAGGATTAAATACCATCAAAGGTATTGCGTCAGTTGTATAGTAGCTCACAAATGTTCCACCTCCGCTTGGTGTAAGAGGCGGATCCGCATATGCCGCTTTCTCCTCTTCCGTTAAAAATGCTCCTCTGGCGAGACCCTTTCCCATGTAAAGAGCGCTCACCAGTCTATCTCTATCATAATCGGGATATTCTGCTTGGAGGGCGTCTAAAATTTGTTCTTCTAATCGTGAAGATATTGATCCGAATGCCGTAGAAAATTGGTTTGACTCATGTTTCCAGTCTTGACGCGCAAACTGTTCTTCGACAAACTTTTCGTAAAGCTGATAAGCCTCAAGAACGAGGTCGCCGTCCGGCATAGCTAATATTTCATCGACGTCGGTTCCCTGTAATTTCTCCGCATAGCCTTTTAGACCTTCATAGAATCCCTTTTGCGGGTCGGCAGGAAGATTTAATATCGCCCCAACATTATGCAGGTACCTACGGCTGTGCGTGTAATAATTCAATAAAAGTTCTAGATGCACTGCAAAATCGCTCGAACTGATTTTCTTTGCCTCTAATAGAGGTCTCATCCGTATGAAAGTTTTCTCTATTTCTTTTCCTTCTTCTCCCGTAAGTCCTACCGGCAATACTTCCTCTTTTCCTTCAAAGTAGCGATAGAGTTGTAAATCAAGCTTCTCATCTTTCTCCAAGCTTTTGAGTTCTTCGTGAAGCGAACTAATTGCCCTTCTTACTGCGTCTATTGTCACGCGGATGCCGTGGAAAAAGTCCTTCTCGGCGACCTCTTCATAAAATTCAGACGGCCTCTCTCGGCTAAGCTGCACGTGGACTTTATCCAATATATTAATAAGTTTTTGGGATATTTCTTGTGAAACTATTTCGAGCAGACGATCATCGACTCTTTGATTAATTTCAGTCTCTGTTAATGTTTCTTTCTTCTTTTCTGCTTCTTTTCTAATTACCTCTTTAAGCTCTGTTTTTTTTTCTTCAAGTGCTTTAGTTTCTTGAGGAGTCATACTTACTTGTTTGCCTATTCTCTTATTAACGTATTTAATAAAATCCCGGGGATGATAAAGAGTTTTAAGGAACTCTATGTCTTCTTTATTTTTAATTCTATTGGCATAAAAACTTCTATAGTCTTGAGTCCATGTGGCAGTACCTTCTGCTATCATTAGGTCGTTAAAGGTATCTTTTACTTTTTCCGGTGACCAGGTGTTTATCAGTTCTCGAGGTACCTGTCCAACTTTTTCTATAATTAGTTTCATTTGTTCTAAACTCGCTTCTTCTCCTGGAGTTACTTCTTCACGAGGCGCTTCCTCCGCAGCCTCCTCCACCTGAAATTTTGCGATCATAGCCTCTTGGGTCGTACCTAAATCTGTGGCTTTTTTTTGTAAGGCTTCTCCTACAAGCTCGGCAGCACCAGAATCAACTGCTTTTAATTGATCAAAAGCTTTCTCGAAATCTGATTTTTGTGCGGCTCCTGCTGCTGAGAAGGCGATATCTTTTCCGCCAAAAAGATAGTCTCTTAGATGCTTTTCAATGTTCGTTGCATATTGAGGAGTATCTACGTTTTCTGCAAGCTCGAGAAGAAGAGCTTGACCTTTAGCGTTAGGTAGAGCTATTAAGCCTGCCTTAGCTGCCTCGGCAACCTTTATTATAGTTTTTAATACCTGCCCTCCTTCTCTCCCACCGTCTTTACCTTTTGCATAAGCATCATATGCCACGTCGACATGTTGCTTTACCTTTTTAATATCATCTTTTACTTCATCTGTTATTTTTTGCTTTCCTGTGGCATCTGCGCCGCTAATTTTCTCTCTGATTGCATCGCGTATTTTTTGCGCCAGGCTTCTTGTATCTTCGTTTTTTTCAGGTGAATTGTTCATTTTGATATTCCTTTAAACTTATATAAGCTAATAATAAGCGTATGCCACTTCTGTCTGATGTATGGCTAGAAATTCTATCTGAACTTTTTGTCAATCTTGCAGCTGCGTGGTTTGCAATTGTGTTTATAGAACCTTTAACCCGTATAGTGCAGTCACCTGAAGGGGTATTTATATTGACATTAAAATTTATTCTTGGTATCCTATCATTAGTTATTGCCAAAAATTTAAGAGAAGAATTAAAAAAAAGATGATAGATTTTCAAAATCTCACAAATAATGCTGCTTTTATGTATATGTTGCTTCTTATAGTTATTCTTCTTATCTATATTGCCTTTTATAAAGATCGCAAAAAAACTTCTCATAAGTGAATTCATTTCTTCCTTAATTTGTAACCTAGAATGCTAGCAAATAAAAACATGCTTAAAGATGACGTCTTCAAAAACTCTATCAGATTTCCGCAGTTGAGGCAAGATGGCCTTGTTATAAAATAAATCAGAGTATCAAACGCAACAATAAAAGGGAGTAAAAGGAGAATCGGAACCAATAGGAGAGCTTTTTTGCTTAAATTCCGAAAATTTTGGAAATACATAAATGAGTATACTACTATAGGATAATAAAGTCAAATTGGGATTCCGTAGATTTATTGTACAGGATACGAAGAGTCTATTCGTCTTTTTCAGAAGATTCGGTTTTTTCTTTTTCTTCCCCCTTAGGAGCAATCATCAACTGTCTATCTCTTCCTTCTCCCACAGAGTATGAAGTTAAATCCGGGTATTTGCTTGCGATATACTCATGAATCATCTTCCGTTCGTAAGAAGAAAGCGATCGAAGTGGCATCTCTCGCTTCTCATCTAATACTTTTTGGGCCATGCTGTCTGCTATTCCTTCTAAGCGTTCTTTCTGTTTTTCTCGATAGTCGTTAACGTTTACGAGAAGACTGACAGGTTCGCCGATTTTTTTGTACAAAATGACTTCTAGAATTTTTTGAATGGCGCGAATAGTCTCCCCATGTCTACCAATAACCGTTGAGGCCTCTTCTTCTGTTTTAATTACAATGTGGTAAACGTCATTTTCTGCTTCAACGTTAAGCTCACAGGAATTGATCATTTTTTTTAGTAATTCCTCTGCTTCTGATTTGATGATTTCTGTTTTATCCATATTACTTCTGTGCCGTTTTCAATTTTCTGTATTGCATTATACTAAAGAGCGAAAATATATTCCAATATAATGATAGACCGACCGGAAGCGTGTAAGAAAACCAGCCAATCATCAAAGGAAAAATAAATTTCATCTGCGTATTCATCGCTTTTTGAAAATCGCCAGAGTCTTGTTTATTTTTTGAATTGTCCTCAGAGCCTTTAGCCGAAGGAGAGGTCGCTGGCGAAGGCGGAGTCATCGAAGTAGTCTGCAAATACTGTAAAAAGGCCGTAACAACGGGAACTAAATAATAATACCATTGCCCTGCTTTTGCAGGAGTGAGCGCCAAATTAATCCCGAAAAACCACGGATC
>JACPMD010000074.1 GCA_016186235.1 Candidatus Roizmanbacteria bacterium
TTACTTTGAATAAGACCAAAGTCGTCTTTACGCTGTTTTTGTTCCTTAAGATAAAAACGGACTGCTTCACGAATGAGCTCAGAACGACTGCGGGAATCTTCTCTCGCCATAAGATCTACTTCATTCAATAACTTTTCCGGGATCACAAAATTGATGAGTTGTTTTAGCATATTACTATAATATAAGGAACTGCGGACTAATAGTCCGCAGTTTTCTAAAGGTTATTAATTGTTCCTTGAAATTTACCATTCATCTCCTGACTTAAAGTCAGGAGTTTTCTGGATAAATTATAAACTTTATATAAGTTGTCAAGATTGAGATTTGATTTTCTCTGCATAATCATCTGGATGGAACCAGAGTTGGGTATTAGTCACAATTTCATTCGTCATGTGTTTTTTTATAAAATGGAGTTGTAATTTTTTGAGCATGGACTCAATAGAATCGCCTATCAACCGCAATAAAATATCTACTATCGAGTCTTTCTTTACTCTATTTTCATCTTTTCTCTTCACGCTTCTATAGAGTTCTTGTGCGTTTGGAAATATATCAAACACCCATCTATTTGTATCAATAAATTTCAAATAGCTCTCGTCTTTTTGTACAAGCGGTTTCATCTGCAATACTTCGTGCGCTCCATATTCAGTTTTTTTATTATTGGGAAGGGCTAAATTTGATTCGTCGAGAAAGAGATTAAGGCAAACTTTGTCAGTAGACCGTAGAACGTGAAACGTAGAACGTGAAAAGTCTCTTTTTCTTCTTGTTCCCATAATTTGAGCTAAGAGTAAAGCGAGGAATCTCCCTGTAAATAAACGGTTTTTGGCAGTGATGATAAATAAATCGATATCATGGTCAGCATCAGCATTCAGCATGGCTACAGAGCCGGATAATCCAACGAGCTTAATTTGGGGGAAAAGTGAGAGGATTCTGATGTAAGAAAGAACCTTTTTGATTTTTTTTTGAGAGATTTTCCGCCGTTTTTCGTAGATTTGAGCTTGATTACTATACTCCCCTAGAGTATACCTATTAGAGTTTTTAATTTGGAATTCAAAATCCGATACTCTAGTTTTTTTTGATTTTTGGCTTTTTATGAGGCGCTGTTTCTCTATTTTTGCCAAAATGCTCGCTAGATGCCGTTTTTGGGCCCTTTTTTTGAGAAAGGTATGTATCTCATCTATCGTTGGAGGATAGTTGAAGCGAGAGAAATAGCCAAGAGTCTCAAGAATATCTTTTTCAATAACTTTTGTGTTCATAGCGTTGAAGCAAAACAAGCCAGAGAAACTTGATCAATCTCAATTGTCTTCTCCATCTCCTAGGTTGAGCAATCAAACGGAAAAACCACTCAAGTCCTAGACGTCGGATAAGATGAGGCGCTCTCATGACTTTGCCTGCCAAATAGTCAAAGGCACCGCCGACTCCCATGCACACAATTCCTTGCAATTTGCTTTTGTGACGGTCCAACCATAATTCTTGCTGGGGAGAGCCAAATGAAACAAAAAGCATATGGGGCTTTAGCTTAGTAACTATAGAAAAAACTTGCTTCTCCTCGACAGAAGTAGGTTTTTCAATATTTTTTATTCCTTCTATCCCCCTTATCTTCGCTTGGCCTAATAGTATCTGATAGCACTGAGCTAGACGAAGTGCTAAATTTCCCTGTCCGCCAAGAAGCAGCACTCTCAAGCGTTCCCTCTTGGCCATCTTCATGAGTTCTTCCATGAGGCCGACACCCGTGATCCTCTCGCCTACTCGAAAGCCAAGAATTCGGGCAGCTAGAATAACCCCTATGCCGTCAATAAGCTTAATTTGAGCTGTCTGTATAACGTTTCTGAATGTTTTATCCTCACGTGAAAGAATTATATTCTCGGGATTGAGCGAAACTATATGAAAAAAACCACTCGGGCGTTTGATGTACTTTTCAATTTGCTCTAGGATCTCTTGTTTATTCTGCACTGGGATCTCCAACTCTAATAGTGTTCGAGAAGACATGATATATAATTTTACTACAAGTAATTCTTTTTTCCTTGAATTATTAAATAATGTCGTTTTTGTTCAATTTTTTTAATTCAAATATAGCCTAATTTTGAGACTAATATGTCAATATTCTATCGATTTTCTATTATTGATAATAAACTATACTATAGATCTTATTTAATTATTAACTTTTCTTTTTTAAAAAATTTTTAAATAAAGTAGCATTTTTTCCTTAATTACTATCGGATTGCTTCCTTAAAACTATCGAGATTTTCGAGCGTCATACCGACTCCACGGATCACGCAAAACAGAGGTTCGTCCACAACGAACGAAGCTACTCCTGTGTAATAAGAAACATAGCGATCAATATTTGTTAATAGCGCTGTCCCTCCTGTCAATACAATTCCCTTATCGACGATGTCTGCGGCAAGTTCTGGAGGAGTTTGGGATAATACCTGTTTTATCCCTTCTAAGATTTGTTTGAGCGGCCGCTGAATCGCTTCGTTAATTGTCCGCTCACCCACTTCAATGATTCTCGGCAGGCCGGTTTGAAAATCTCTTCCCTTTACTTCCATTTTTTTCTCTTCTTTGTTTGGAGGCCTTTTTTCCTCACTTTCTATAAAAGCATTGCCGATTTTCATCTTCAAATCCTCGGCGGTCCGTTCACCAATGATCAAATTTTCCTTTTTGCGCATATGAGTAATAATAGCTTCATCAAGCTTTGTTCCTGCTACCCGCACCGTCTTATAGACGACCAACTGACCAAGTGAAATAATGGCCACCTCGCTTGTTCCACCTCCTAAATTTACGATCATATGACCAGAGGCCTGGGAAATAGGTATTTTTGCTCCTATGGCGGCCGCCAAGGGTTCTTCAATCAAATAGACGTCTGATGCGCCCGCCTGTTTACACGCCGCAACAACGGCTCTTTTTTCGACTTGGCTTGCTCCGCCAGGGATAGAAATTAACATTTGCGGCCACAGAATTCTCCCTTTTAAGGCCTTCTTCAAGAAATAGGTAATCATCGCCGAGGTTGTTTTATAATCAGCAATTACCCCTTCTTTAAGAGGACGGGACGCAATGATTGAGCCGGGTGTACGACCCAACATCTCCTTTGCGTCTTCTCCGACGGCGAGAATTTTTTTGTCTTCGAGCGAATATGCCACAACGGTTGGTTCTCGCAGTACTACTCCTTCTTGAGCTACGTATACGAGAGTGTTTGCGGTGCCAAGATCGATGCCTACCTTCTTACGGAAGAACATACCTATTTATTGTATAATATCGTGGGAAAATTCTCGCATTTCTGTTTTTAAATATATCAAAATAGTATAAAAGTATATGAAACTACTCTATCGACTTTTTTTTGTCACCGGGTTTCTCGTCGTCCTTGTGTTAGTTATTGCGATTGCTCGTGGGTACAGAATCGATTTTGAAAATCGCTCTCTCTCGTCGACCGGGATTCTCGCAATAAGCTCCCATCCTAGAGCTGCCAAAGTATACATCAATGACACACTTAAAGGAGTAACAGATATCAACCTAACCCTTTCTCCTGGCGCCTATCGCATCGAGGTTAAAAAAGACGGATATACAAGCTGGTCGAAGGAAGTAACACTGAGAGGAGAACTCGTGATGAGTATTGATGCGATACTCTTTCCCTTAAATCCTACCCTCTCTCCACTAACAAACTTAGGAATTCTTAAGGCGATCCCTGTATATCCGACCGAGAAGATCGTCCTATTCTCAGAAACCGGCGATGAAACGAAAGACGGCATCTATCTCTTTGACCCAGTCAATCAACCTATTTCCTTCTTGACGCCCTTAAAGCAACTCCTCCTAAAAAAGGATGCTGCTGCCTTGGTTGGAGAGGTTAATTTGGCGCAGACTTCTGTGACGTTTTCACCAGATAATACTCAAGGTATTTTCGATTTTGTCCTCTTAGATGGGACGCAACGGATCTTTTCGTACCTCGTTTCATTGGATGAGGCTAATGGAACGCCGTTTGATGTATCGACCTCGAAAGAGACCCTTCTTGCAGCCTGGAAGAGACAAAGAGAGCTCGATACGCTAAAAATATTTGAAAGCTTTCCTAGAGAATTTACAAAAATAGCCACAGACTCTTTTCAAATGGTGCAATTTTCTCCAGAGGAGACGAAAATTCTCTACCAGGTTAACAAACCTGTGAATCTGCCCTATATGATAAAACCCAGACTCATCGCGGCTAATCAAACGCCCGAGACGAGAACGCTTGATAAAGACTCATATTATCTTTATGACAAAAAAGAAGACAGAAATTATAAGTTGCCATCACCGCCTTCGAACCTCCTTTGGTACGCAGACTCTAAACATCTTCTTTTTATCGAAGGAAAAAAAATTTCAATTATCGACTATGACGGATTAAACAAACAAACCGTTTATTCCGGACCGTTTGAAAATTCATTTTTTACAACAACGTCGGACGGAAAAATTATAATTCTTACAAATCTTAATCCGGAAGCAAATAAATTTCCTGATCTTTATTCAATCTCCGTGAGATAAAGATATCCTATAATTGATACGCACGGACAAAATACTCATTAAATCTAAATTAAATTATTTATTCTTATTAATTTAATCATGAAGAAGGTCTTAGTCGAGATTTTACTAATTAAAGATTAGCCCTTACTGAATGACTCTTGTAGCAAAAATTAACAGACGTTTAAGAGTTGTACCAAGCGGCCAACACGTCTGTAATGTAAGAAATTCAGAGTTTGATTTTCGAGTTAGATATTCGACTTGATCGGGATTTACTACGCGGGTTCCCGAAACTCTATAAAGATAGCGTTGGCCTTTGTAGAACAAATTTACTTCGTCGCCCTTCTCCAGTTTGTTCAGTAAATAAAAAACGGCATTATAGCTCCCAACGTTCCAAAAATAATCGGTGGAGTGGGCAAAAAGAAAAACATGGCTATTCTCACCGGGAAATGCGGTTCCTGCAGCATGAGCAACTCCTTTTTGCAAGGCTTCAAGGTAAGTTTTTTCTTCGGACGGATCAATGTTGGATAAAACCCTTGCATTGGCATGAATTTTGGGAATTACGATACTGAAGTTAGGATCTTCCGGGATGAGATACTCGACGGGTTTCAAATTCAACGCCTTTGCGAGGAGGCCTTTTGGTATTTCTTCAAGTTTTTTTCCCTCATCCTGAACTCGTACCCTATCTAAAACGACATACTTCTTTTGACCTATTTTATCGATCAAATATACAATTTCTTCACGTACGGGCAGATAAAAAGTTTTTATGATAAGGAACAGTGAAGAAAAAAGCAAAAAATTCCCGATCGTACGAAGAACTAATACCTTCATATACTCCGGGCTGGAGATATTTTTTTTGATATGGAATAATCTTCCTTGCATGGGATATTCTAACATCCACTAGACAATTTTTTCAAAACCGTTCAAATCTTCTCTATAATCTCTATGTCTTGCATCGGAAAGTCTTTCTTATCAAGAGTAAGTAGGACGAGATTATAGATTTTGCATGTTGCTCCTATGAAACAATCCGGGAGAGCCAATTTTTTCCCTCGTTTGATATACTTTTTTCTGTAAAAGGCACCAAGTTGTGCTACTGGGAGATCGACAGGCAGAACCTTAAATTGAGACGTAAGCGCATTTAAGACTTTTTCCTGATCGTCGGTTGCCCCAACCAGATATTCCGCAACCACGACAGAAGAGAATACAAGCTTTTTTTCAGTGATAGCTTTCCGCAAGAAGGAGGCATACGGTTCTTCGTTTTTAAAGCCTAAAATGAGGACATTCGTGTCTGGTAAAATCTGTTTTATTCCCATTCCGATCGCAAATTTCTTACCCATTGTTTAATTAGTTTTTTATTTTTCCAATAGGGATTTTTTTGGGGAGAAACAGAACCGATGACCATATCGGCAAGTCTCGCCAGCTCTTGCTTTTCATCTTCCTCAACGAGAAGGGAAATAACTGCAGCACGTCGTAGGTATTCGGATAAAGAAATACCTTTCTCTAAGGCTTTATTCTCTACTAACTGTTTGAGCTTTTCTGTCAGTGTTATCTGTGTTCGCACCGTCTTATCATCTTGAGATAAGAGATTTGAAGTCTTCATATGATGTAATGATAATACATCATTATCTTAAAGTCAAGTACCAGTGAAAATTTATCCAAGCCCCTCCACCCCAAGGAATATAAAAATGGAGTCCTGGTAAACTTTCATCACGCCGCTTTTTATTGGGAACTCTTTTTTTCCACCCTCGGCCTCACGAATCATTATTTTGTCTTTAATAATAGAAATAAAATTGGCGTGAAGAGGGAGTACGTCAAAAGGGCCTTTTTCATTTATCGACGAGACTATCCTTGCTCTCCCTTGGTAGGTAACTGATTCTAAAGTATAGATAGAGACGCTAAAACCCTTGCGCATTAATTCTTCTGCAGATACAGTCTTCTTAACCTGCGTTGTTGGCGTTGGTTCTGTGGGTTGTGAATCCTGCATAGATTATTTACTGATTGCTTCTCGAAGAGTAGCAATGTATAAAAATGTCTCGGGTGGATATTCATCATATTTTCCATCCAAAATAGCGGCTACGTCTTCTACGGTGCTTTTTAAGGGAACCTTCGCTCCCGGCCTTCCTGACTGGGCTTCGGTGACAAGAAAACTCTGAGTCATGTAGTTATTCAATGTTTTCGAACGTTTATAAATCAACTCATCATCTGTGGAAAGCTCTGACTCGCCGACGAGCTGAACGATCCGTTCAAGAGTCACCGCTTTCTTGAGCAAATTCTGGGCTTTTAACAAGGTATTAAAATGCAGTTCTCCTACTACCTCTGTAGTTAAAGCAGCAGAGGTCGAGGTGAGAAGATCTACGGCTGGAAAGCGGCCCTCCTGATAGATCGATCTTGATAGGATAACGTTGGAATCCAGATAAGGGAATACTGTCTGTATGGCTTGATCTGTTATATCGTCTGCCGGGACATAGATTGCTTCGATCGCGGTTATTGCTGCCTTCGCCGTTGAAGCTAATCGTTCGTGGAGAGATGCTACTTCCGATGTAAGCGTTGCTTGATATCCTCCTTCTGACGGAATAATATTCATCAACGTCCCAAGCTCATAGCCTGCTTGAGCAAAACGGAAGATATTATC
>JACPMD010000064.1 GCA_016186235.1 Candidatus Roizmanbacteria bacterium
GGAGAAGCTCTTGATAAGGCAGCAAAAATGTTGGGGTTAGGTTATCCGGGTGGCCCCGTTATCGAACGTTTGGCGGCGGAAGTAAAGAATCAGGATTTTTATCAATTTCCACGACCGATGGCCAAATCTCAAACGCTCGAATTTTCATTTTCCGGGCTGAAAACTTCATTTTTCTATTTTCTAAAAAAAATTTCTCAGGAAGAGAAAAGTAAAAAGATGAGAGAATTAAGTAGTTCCTTCCAGGAAGCGGTATTCGAGACGCTTGTTTTAAAAACACAACTTGCAATAAAAAAAGCAGGCATCAATCGGTTGGTTGTTGGAGGCGGAGTCATTGCCAACCTCCATTTACGAAAATTATTAAGAGATCTTTTAAAAAGGCATTCGGGAACCGTTTACTTTCCTCCCTATCCGTATCTCACCGGTGATAACGCAGCGATGATAGGGGTAGCTGCATACTTTAAAGCACAGAAAGGAATGTTTATAAAGGATATCGAAAGGCTCGATCGCGTCCCTCGATTACAATTAGCTTGATTTTCAAGATCACATTCTTTAAACTATTACTCATAAGGTATATGTTAACTATCACGAATCAGTCTGATTACGGAATTTTATTTTTATCCTATCTTTTAGATAAGAAGTATTATGTTCCTCTTTCTGAGCTTATCAAAAATACGAATCTTCCGAAGCGTTTCATTGCTCGAATTTCTGCAGCGCTTGCGAAGCATAACATCGTGAAAAGCAAGGAAGGTAAGTTCGGCGGTTATCAACTCACGGCTGATTTAAAAAAAATTTCATTGTTTGAGTACTTAAGGATCTTTGAACATGACATCGCGTTGACAAAATGTGTGGACGCTAGTTTTAATTGTCCGTACGACTCAATTTGTTTACACAAAAATTATCTTCGTCATAAACTCAATCGCATCGTTGTAAAGGAGTTAAAAAAAACGTACTTGAGTGAAGTTGTAAATGGATAATATGCTACAACTAAGAAAACTTTCCGTGACAGTCAGAAACAAAAAAATCCTTACTGATATAGACTTTCAGTTTGAAAAGGGAAAGATTTATGCGGTAATGGGTCCGAATGGATCGGGGAAATCAACATTAGCATATTCAATTATGGGGCACCCTCTTTACAAAGTTACCGCGAAATCAAAGATCATCTTTGGAAAAAGAAATATCTCTGCCCTCTCGCCAGATAAGAGGGCAGGAGTAGGTATTTTTTTGTCGTTTCAATCGCCGCTTTCTCTTTCCGGGGTCAAAGTCTACCAGCTCCTGCAACTTGCTTTAAACGGAAAAAAAGATCCGATTGCTGTAAGATCTGTCGTTAAAAAATATGCCCAGGAATTAAACATCAATGAAGATTTATTATCAAGATCTTTGAATGATGGGACTTCAGGGGGAGAAAAGAAAAAGCTTGAAGTCTTGCAAGCCGCGGTTCTCGATAAAAAACTTATGATTTTCGACGAAGTTGATACAGGCGTAGATATTGATGCGTTGAAATCAATAGCGCGATTTCTAAATAAGCATAAAAATGGTAAGACTTATATTCTCATTACTCATTACAACAGAATTTTGCATCACTTAAAGCCAGATAAAGTACTTGTCATTATCGATGGGAAGTTAAAGAAAGTTGGAGATCATAGGTTGGCTGAGAAAATTGAGAAGCTAGGGTATGAAAAAGTGATTAAAAATTAATTAATCTTTATGCAACAGCAACAGGGTAATTTAGATTTTGAATACCGATACGGTTTTGCGATGCCGCAAAATTATGTTTTTAAGGCAAAGAGAGGCTTAAATCAGCAGATTGTCAAAGAGATCTCTTGGATGAAGAAAGAACCTCAATGGATGACTGACTTTCGTCTAAAATCCTATGATATTTTTACAAAAAAAATAATGCCGACGTGGGGTCCTGATCTGTCACGAATCAATTTTGACGATATCTACTACTATATAAAACCCATAGATAAACAAGCGAGTTCATGGGAAGATCTCCCAAAAGAAATAAAAGAAACCTACGATCGGATAGGAGTTCCAGAAGCTGAGAAAAAGTTTTTAGCGGGGGTCTCGGCCCAGTATGAAAGCGAAGTTATCTATGAGAGTATTAATCGAGAATTAAATAAGCTGGGAGTAATTTTCTGCGATATGGATACTGCTCTACGAAAATATCCCCAGATCGTAAGAGAATATTTTGGAACACTCATTCCTCCTCACGATAATAAGTTTGCAGCACTCAATTCTGCTGTGTGGTCGGGAGGATCCTTTGTCTATGTCCCAAAGGGAGTCAAAGTATCTCTCCCTCTTCAGGCATACTTCAGAATCAATGCCGAGAATTTTGGTCAATTCGAGAGAACTTTGATCATTGGCGAAGAAGGGAGTCAAGTACACTACATAGAAGGATGCCTTCCTGCAGGTGAGAAGATCTCTATAGGTCAAACATGGGCGAACATAGAGACAGTAAAACCAGGCGATTTTGTAATGACAGGAAATGGATATCTTTCGAAAGTAAGCAAGGTAATGGTGAGGAAATATAAAGGGAGAATGTATAAAATCACGCCGATTTCTCCCGTGAACTCTTTTTCTCTTACGAAAGAGCATCCCATATTATCAATTAAAAGAAAAGATGTTCTCGTTAAAAGAAAAATTCGAAACAACTGGCTGCCGGAAGTCGATTCAAAAAAATTAGTGAACGAAGTACCAGTCTACAGGAAAGTGACAGAACTAGAGAGAGGGGATTTTATCATCTTTCCGAAGCCAAAAAAACAATTTCTCAAACAAACTCTTCTCACCGATGAAGAGATAGAATTTCTCGGATTTTATACAGCGGAAGGGTCGCTTCATTTTCATAAGAAGCTGCGTCAGTATATTGTTGCTCTTACTTTTTCAGAAAAAGAGGAAGAGAATATTGAAAGAGTCAAAGAATTAATTTTTAAAATAACAGGTAAAAAAGCAATGGTAGTAAAAAGCAAAGAAAAGCATGCTGTTACAATAGTTATTTATTCTCTGAAACTCCACGATTTATGCCTTAGATATGTAGGAAAACATGCATATAAGAAAAAACTAAATGATGAAATACTTAATCTGTCAAACACTCAATTAGAAAATTTTTTCTGGGCTTATTTTAAAGGAGATGGAAATTTGTTTATTAAAACTTCTTCAGGAAGTCATTTATACAGAGCATCTACTGCTTCTTACGAATTAGCAATTCAGCTTCAAGAAATTTTGGCAAAGATCGGAATTTTTGCCAGTATGCAGTTCAGAAAGGGAGGAGAAGATATAGTATTAGGGAGAACAATCTTACGAAAAGATCAATACATCATAGCATTTACAAAACCTAAACAGTGGACTGAGGTACGAGAAACAGAAGATTACTATATTGTGCCTATAAAAAAAATAGAGGAAACAGATTTTGATGACTTTGTATTTAACTTAGAGGTAGAGGGAGCAAATTCATACCTAGTAAAAGGCTTTGCAGTTCATAACTGTACCGCCCCCGTTTATACTACTGATTCGCTCCATGCAGCTGTTGTAGAAATTTTTGTGAAAAAAGGCGCTCGTGTTCGTTACACAACTGTTCAGAATTGGAGCAAAAATGTATACAACCTCGTAACAAAAAGGGCAAGGGCAGAAAAAGAAGCCTTTATGGAATGGATCGACTGTAATTTAGGCAGTCAGATTACTATGAAGTACCCGAGTGTATATCTCTACGGAGAAGGCGCAAAAGGAGAGGTACTGTCAATTGCGTTTGCTGGGAAAGACCAACTCCAGGATGCGGGCGCAAAGATGCTGCATTTTGCTCCCAATACTTCTTCACGCATTGTCTCGAAGTCTATTTCAAAAAGTGGCGGGAGAACTTCCTACAGAGGATTAGTACAAGTCTTTCCCGGCGCGAAAAATTCTTCGGTGTATGTATCGTGTGACGCGCTCATTTTAGACAAAGAATCTCGATCAGATACGTATCCATCCATGAAAATAAAAGAAAACGATGTAACCATACAGCATGAGGCGACGGTTGAGAAGCTTGGAGATGAAAAACTCCTCTACTTGATGTCCAGAGGGATAAAAAAAACAGACGCAGAAGGGCTTATCGTGAATGGATTTATAGAGCCGGTAGTGAGAGAAATACCACTTGAATACTCAATCGAGCTCAATAGACTTATCAATTTAGAAATGTCCGGTTCGGTCGGCTAAATACCGATGTTAAAACAAAACATCATCAATCTTAACAAACTTAAGATAAAGTCTCTTAAATTGGCAAAAGCAGGGAGGTACGTCGTATTTTTTAAAAATCTCGATGGAAGATTTGTCTTTGAATTGATGTCAGCAAACATTCACCTTGATATCTATGGCCTTTTTATAGGAAAAAATAAAGATCAGTATAAAGTGGAGACTATTCAATACCATAAGGCCCCTTCTTCAACGTCGAATCTTTTAATAAAAGGTGTGTTTGACGACGAGTCAAAATTTTATTATCAAGGGCTCATTCGGATCGAAAAAAAAGCACAAAAAAGTCACGCCTATCAAAAGAATCAAAACCTCATTTTATCTCCAAACACCTATGTTGAGTCAAAACCCTATCTTGAGATTCTTGCCAACGACGTCTTTTGTACACACGGATCAACAACAGGCAAATTAAATGAAGACGAGCTTTATTATATGCAGACAAGAGGTTTGAACAAAAGCATTGCGAGAGAATTATACATCGATGGTTTCATCGCGGACATTTTTGATAAAATCAAGAAAACCTCATATGATTGACCCGAAATTACTCAAAAAAGACTTTCCTATTTTTCAAAGCCATCCTGATTTGGTATATCTTGACTCCAGCGCTACTTCTCTGAAACCTCGTTCTGTTATCGAGAAGGAAAGAGAGTATTACGAAGAGTATAGCGCGAATGTTTTTAGAGGTCTGTATCAGATTTCAGAAAAAGCTACTGAAGAGTATGAGGAATCGAGAAGTGTAGTGGCCACATTTATCAATGCAAAAAATCCTGATGAAGTCATATTCACGAGAAATGCATCTGAATCATTGAATCTTATTGCCTATTCATTAGGAAGGAAAATTATGAAAAGCGGAGATGAAATCGTAACCACCATTATGGAACATCACTCAAATTTTGTCCCTTGGCAGCAGCTAGCTTTGGAAAATGGCGGAATATTTAAAGTGATCGATATCAATGAAGAAGGGGCTCTGCCTCTAAAAGCGTTGGAACAGATAATTTCCAAGAAAACAAAGATTTTCGCCCTCACCCATATCTCAAATGTACTAGGAGTGATAAATCCAGTAGAAAAAATTGCCACTCTAGCTAAAAAGATCAATCCGAATATTATTATTGTCGTAGACGCTGCTCAATCGATTCCACATATGAAAGTCGATGTGCAGCAGTTAGGCTGCGATTTTATCGCTTTTTCCTCTCACAAAATGCTCGGGCCAACGGGCGTCGGTGTACTCTGGGGCAAATATGCAATTCTTGACCAAATGTTTCCATTTCAGTATGGTGGAGAAATGATCGAAGAAGTCTACGTAAATAAAACGGTCTTTAAAAAACCGCCGCTTAAATTTGAAGCAGGGACTCCGCATATTGCAGGCGTAATTGCTCTAAAAGAGGCCGTTAATTATCTCAAAAAAATAGGCATTGAAAATGTCCGAAAACATGAAAAGACTCTCGTATCGTATGCGTATCGGCGTTTAAAGGAGACATTTTCAGATGGAATACATATTACTGGCCCACGCATAGCGCAAGAAAGAGGAGGAATTCTCGCTTTTACCTTTAAGAATTACCACCCTCATGATATTGCTCAGATCCTTGATGAAGAACATATTGCAGTTCGGGCTGGCCATCATTGTGCAATGCCGCTTCATCAAAGGTTAAAACTCAATGCCACAACGAGGGCAAGCCTTTATGTCTACAATACAAAAGAAGATGTAGATAAACTAGTTGATGGGTTAAAAAAGATAGAAAGAATGCTTAAGTAATATGTCAATCTACCAGGATCTTATCCTCGATCATTACCGAAATCCGCACAATTTTGGCCCACTAAAAAAAGCAACAGCGAAATATTCGCTTATGAATCCTTTATGCGGCGATAAAATCGAGATACAGGTAGTAATTAAGAAGGATACATTAACAGCTGTGCGATTTTTAGGTGAAGGATGCGTCATTTCAAAAGCGTCTGCATCCATGCTTACTGATTTTGCACAAGGAAAAAGTCTTAATCAATTGAAAGCGCTCGATACACAGTTTATACTTAAGATGTTGGGCGTATCCTTAAGTCCAAACAGAGTAAAATGCGCGCTTTTGCCTTTAGAGGTATTACATAAGTTAGTAGTAAAAAATGGATAATCAACAACCAAAAGATCCCCAAAATCCCTCAGGGCCTGTAGCGGTCAAACAGTTAAAGGTAAAAGTAGATAGAGATCTTTGTATAGGCGCGGCTACGTGTGTTGCTATTGCCCCAAAAACCTTTGTTCTCGACTCCGAGGCTAAGGCGATTGTATTAACTACTGCTGATGAAGAAAGTCCAGAAACAATTATAGAATCTGCAAAAGGATGTCCTGTAGCCGCCATCATCATCGAGGATGAAAAAGGCGAGAGGATATTCCCAAAATGATTCTCGAATGTCCTTCGTGCGGTTTTACGACTAAAAAGATATGAAATTTACCTGGAAAATCGGCGGTGAAGCAGGATTTGGAATTCTCACATCAGGGGTGGTTTTTTCTAAAATTGCCAATAGGAATGGATATTTTACCTTTGACTACATTGAGTATCCCTCACTTATTCGAGGAGGACATAATGCCTTAGAAGTTGTGGCTTCTGAGGAAGAAGTGAGAGCATTACAAAAGGATATCGATTTCCTTGTCTGCTTGAATCAAGACACATTTAAATTTCATCAGCATAGACTCACTCCGAAAAGTTATGTGCTTTATGATTCAGATGAATTTACTATTCAAGAAACAAACTTCATAAAGATCGCGATACCCTTCAAAAAAATTCTTTCTGATTTAAAAGGACAGCTTGTAATGAAAAATACGATCGCCATCGGTGCTTCGCTTTCTATATTGGGCTCCGATCTTATCCAGTTGAATAAGATTATCGAAGAGCAGTTCGCTCGTAAAGGCCAGGAAGTTATCGATTTCAATAAAAAGTTCGCCCAGTTGGGATTCGACTATGTGAAGCAAAATTACACTCAACACATTACTTCATATCTCTCTCCAAGGAAATCAGACCAGAAAGTAGTCATGACGGGCAATGACGCTTTCGCTTTGGCATCAGTGATAAGCGATTGCAGGGTTTACTCGGCATATCCTATGACTCCTTCTTCGACGGTTCTTACCACATTAGCGGCGTGGCAAAAAACAACCGGAATGGTAGTAAGACATGCCGAAGACGAAATTTCTGTCATCAATACTGCGTTAGGCGCATCGTTTGCCGGAGTTCGGGCCGCAGTTGGAACTTCGGGCGGTGGATTTGCTCTTATGGTTGAGTCGGTTTCACTCGCTGGGATTGCTGAAATACCTATCGTCATTTTTCTCTCTCAAAGAGCAGGTCCGGCAACAGGAATGCCTACATGGACAGAGCAAGGAGACATTTTATTTGCCGTACACGCAGGACACGGTGAGTTTCCCAAAATGGTTTTTGCGCCTGGTGATATAGAGGAAATGCTCGAGTTGACTGCCAAAGCGTTTAACATTGCAGAGATTTATCAGACGCCAGTGATCATTCTTTCCGATATGTTTTTGTCCGAGTCGCATAAATCGGTTTCGCAGGACTTTATTAACAAGCTGGCAAAAAACTACAAGGTTGATAATGGCAAAGTATTCAAACCGAACGGACTTGGTTCATTACAGGAAAGATACCTACGCTATAAATTAACCGAGGATGGGATCAGCCCACGGCTCATTCCAGGCGCTAAAGGGCACTTTTATCAAGCAAATTCTTATGAGCATGTAGAAGATGGACATACCACAGAAGACGCACAAGCTCGAAAACAGCAGGTAGAAAAGAGAAACAAAAAATGGGATACCTATCTTTCACGAGATTTTGAAGCGCCTAAGACATTTGGCGATTTAGACTCGGCAGAGATTGTTTTTGTTTCCTGGGGGTCAACAAAAGGTCCTGTTCTTGAAGCGCAAAAGCTCCTTAAGCAAGATGGGATAGCAACAGCGCTGATTCACTTCACCCACGTGTACCCCATGAAGACAGAAGACATCCTCCCTCTTTTTAAAGACAATAAACGCTACGTCTTGGTCGAAAATAACTCGCATAGTCAATTTGGAAAGCTTTTGCGAATGGAAACGGGAATTGACATAAAAGAAAAACTATTGAAATACGATGGAAGGCCGTTTTGGCCCGAAGAAATAGTCAATTTTATTAATTCAACTAAATAAAATGTCAACGATACAAGATTTTTCTGGATATACACCTACATGGTGCCCAGGGTGTGGAGATTGGGCGATCGGAGCTGGTATCAAGAATGCATTTGTTCAGCTTGGATTCGACCCTTCCTCGTTGATGGTAGTGTTTGGGATAGGCTGTTCTGGCAACATGAATGATTTCTTAAATGCGTACGCGATCCACGCGCTCCATGGAAGGGGGCTTCCCAACGCAATTGGAGCCAAAATAGCCAATCACTCGATGCCTGTAGTTGCAATCGTTGGAGACGGGGACTGTTATGGAGAAGGCGGTAATCATCTCATTCATGCGTGTCGAGGGAACCATGAGATAACAGTCATTGTGCACGATAACGGAGTTTACGGATTAACTACAGGACAGGTTGCTCCTACAGCGCAAAAAGGCTTTAAATCAAAGTCTACGCCAGCGGGGATTATCGAAATTCCAGTTAACCCATTAACACTCACACTCTCTCAAGGCGCTACTTTCGTAGCGCAATCGTTTGCTGGAGAGATGAAACAGGTTGTTGAAATGATTAAACTAGGAATGCAGCATAAAGGTTTTTCGCTGGTTAATATATTACAGCCTTGCGTAACATTCAACAAGATTAACACCTATCAGTATTACCTCAAGCATATCTATAAGCTTGGATCAGAGTATCAAAAGGACAATTTACAGTTGGCTTTACAAAAAGCGATCGAGATGAGTGATGAAAAGTTTCCCTTGGGAGTTCTCTACCAAGTTCAAAGGCCTACTTTTACCGATCAGTTGCCTCAATTGAGCCAGTCTCCGCTTGTTCGGCAACCAAGATTCACAGAGATTGAAACATTATTAGGGGATTTTGTATAATTATTTGATCCAAATTATAACTTTAGCCTATATAGACAATATAAAGCACTTTTGACTTGACAATTAGCAAACACTCTGTTATACTGCTAATAACCATGGTATTATTAGATAGCGCGTCAGAACAATCTAATTCTCCAATTGTCCCCGTAAGAGACGGCATAGTATTCCCCAATACAGAAAACGTTTTAGTTTTTGGACGCCAGAAGAGCATTTCTGCAATTGATGAGGGAATGAAGCGAGGAAAGAAAATTGTCCTCGTCATGCAGAAAAATTCTTCTATCGACGATCCAAAGGTCGAAGATCTTTATTCGATCGGCGTCCTCGCAACGATTGAAAAGACAGTGGTTGGAGAAAAAGGAGAACCATATCTCGAAGCAAAAATCGAAAAAATTCAAGATATGGTGATCGACGATGAAGAGATTCACGCGATGACGAAACATATTTCAAGCCAGATCAAGAAGACAATCAACTTAGGCAAAACAATAGACTTTGTCTACCTCATGAATATCCTCAACATTTCTAATCCTCAAGACTTTTCTTACCAGATTGCTGCCGTTCTCGATCTAAAGACTTATGATCGTCAAAAACTTCTCGAGGAAGCAAATTTGAAAGAGCGACTAAAAAAAGAGGTAGAGTTTATTAATAAAGAGCTCAAAATACTGGAGATTGAAAAAAACATCTCCTCAAAGACTTCCCAAAAATTCGAGCAAGGAATGAGAGAGACCTTCTTGCGAGAAAAAATGAAGACGATCGAAGAAGAATTGGGAGGAAAAGGCGAGGATAAAGATATTCAAGAGTATAGAATGAAGATAAAAAATGCAAAAATGCCGAAGGAAGTGGAAGAAAAAGCGTTTAAGGAATTGAAGCGTCTTTCGCAGATGTCTCAGTTTAATCCTGAATCTTCATATATTAGGACCTATCTCGATTGGCTCGTCGACCTTCCGTGGTCGGTGAGTTCTTCAAACGATATAGATATCAAAAACGCAGAGGATACGCTCAACAAGGATCACTATGGACTCAAGAAAATTAAAGAAAGGATTCTTGAGTATTTGGCGGTCATGGAGCTCCGAAAATTGAAACACGACGAAAAAACTAAAAAGGAATTCCAGCCGACCATCCTCTGTTTTGTGGGACCTCCAGGGGTGGGGAAAACCTCTCTTGGTAAGTCGATCGCCAAAGCCTTAGGAAGAAAATTCGTAAAAATTTCGCTCGGAGGAATTCGAGATGAGGCAGAAATCAGAGGTCACAGGAGAACCTACGTTGGGGCATTACCAGGAAGGATTATCCAGGGAGTGAAACAAGCTAAAACAAAGAATCCGGTATTTATGATGGACGAGATCGATAAGGTGGGGAGAGACTATCGGGGCGATCCGTCTGCAGCTCTTCTTGAAGCGCTCGATCCTGAACAGAACCATTCATTTTCAGATCATTACCTCGAGGTTGACTTTGACCTCTCTGACGTCTTCTTTATCACCACTGCAAATATATTAGATACCATTCCCGATGCTCTTCTTGATCGCTTAGAGGTTATTCACTTTGCTGGCTACACGGAGGATGAGAAATTTCATATCGCTAAAGAACATCTCATCGGAAAACAGCTCGATGCACATAGCCTTACTTCGAATGAAGTAATGATTGTAGAGTCAGGATTGCGAACGATGATTCGAAGATACACGCGCGAAGCAGGAGTAAGAGAGCTTGAGAGGCAGATAGCAACCGTGTTTCGAAAAGTAGCCCGAGAAATTATTGAAAAGAAAGTTGCCAAAAAATCTGTTGGAATTTCTGATCTTTCAAAATATCTGGGGCCATATAAATATTCATCTCAGATAATTGAGGAAAGAGACACTATCGGTATCACTACAGGCCTTGCATGGACAGCGGCAGGAGGAGATATACTCTTTATCGAGGTCGCCATCATGCCGGGGAAGGGTAATCTTACCTTAACTGGACACTTGGGAGAAGTTATGAAGGAATCCTGCCATGCAGCGTTATCTTATATTAGATCACGTTGGTCGCTCTTTGGCCTTAATAAAAATTTCTTTAACTCAATCGATATCCATGTCCATGTACCTGAGGGCGCAGTACCCAAAGACGGTCCATCTGCAGGACTTGCGATAACAACCGCGATGGTGTCTGCTCTCACGAAGATACGGGTAAAAAGAGAGGTGGGGATGACTGGAGAAATTACCTTGCGAGGGAGAGCTCTTGAGATAGGAGGAGTAAAAGAAAAAGTGGTTGCCGCACACAGGGCTAACATTAAAACCGTTGTTCTTCCCAGGGATAACAAGAAAGACCTAGAAGATATTCCTCAAAACATTCTTAAAGACCTTAATTTTGTCTTTGTCGAGCATCTTGATGAAGTACTAGAGGCGGCACTTGCTTTCCCCAAAGAAAAACTCTATTTTCCTCCGGTGACTAAACCTTTTGCCGTCATACCCAGGATTCACAACCAAGAAAATCACAGCAAAAAAATGAACTAAAAAATTCTTTTCAGACCGAGATAAAGCTTTCTTACGTGATAAAGAAGACTGTAAATCCTATAAGACGGCGGGGAAATAACCAAATCATAACTTCCAATAAATTCGATGAATTCGCCTCCATATCCCTCTTTATAGCGAGTAAAGCCGGCCCAGGGGTGACTTGAATCGTAGTTTGGTGGGAGAGAGCCCCACATGTCAAATTTTTTTGCTCCGAGCTTTATTCCTAGACGTATTGCTTCCCACATGATGAGATTTGAGGCCATGAGATTTCTATATTCAAGCGACGTGCCTCCGTATACATAGTAGAGAGTATTGTGAAAGTATAAAAGCTCAAATGCTGCGAGAGGAAGAGCCTTGTAATAGGCGATGAGAATGTAGGAGATGCCGTTTTTTAGCGTTTTCCATAGTGCTTCGTGATATGCATAATTGTGGCCGTAATATTTTTGTCTTTTGCAGGTTTCAAAGTACAACTTGGCGAAAATCTTGAAGCCTTCTTCATTATTTATTTCTTTCACATCAACGCCTTTTTTTTGAGCAAGCTTAATATTGTATCGAGTCTTTGGCTTCATTTTTTTTAAAAGTTGGTCTTCGGATAAAGTTAAATCGAGTATCTGTGTCCATTTAGGAAAAAGCGGATGAGGAGATTTCTTCAGGTCGGAGTTTTTCGTTTTTTGAGAATGGTTTGCAGCTAGCACGTAGGGCTCTATTTTTATAAAGATAACGTTGTTTTTTTGACCAAATTCTTTGAGAAACCGCAGCACTTCGTTTGAGGGAAATTCTGAGCGGGGAAGATAGCCAATTTTTATGCCAAAGTAAGGAATCGTGTGAAGAGTGAGTTGATAGACATGTTTCAACGTTTCTCCTTCAAATTCGCCTATTCGAATTACCTCAACGCCGTGTTTTTTTCTAGCCTCGCCCCATTCCCAAGACTGCAAAGGATGAATTGCTTTACTGTTATAGAGATTTTTATCAAAGTCACTGGCAATAATCTTTACTTCCATTGCTTTGTAGTATTGTTAATATCCTTGTGCTACCAAGGTTAAGAGGTCGAGTGTCGCCTGTGTGCTTTTTTCCCAGGAAAAAAAACCGACGCGTTTCTTACCCCGCCTTATTAATTTTACTCTGAGAGGATGGTTTTCCTTGAGGAGAACCAGTTTTTCGTAGAGGTCCGAGGGGTCATTTGGATCAAAATAGAGGCATGATTCTCCACCAACCTCTGGCAAGCTTGAGGTAAATGATGAAATGACTGGGCAACCAAAGCTCATCGCCTCAAGAACCGGAATTCCAAATCCCTCGTATAAAGACGGCATTACAAAACAAAAAGCATAACGATAAAGATCTATAAGTTCAGTATCTGAGACAAATCCCGCAAAAATAATGTATTGTTCATAACCAAGCTCTTTTACTTTGGCAAAAATTTCGCTATACATCCAGCCTTTTCTTCCAGTGATAATAAGTTTAAAGGTAGGATATTGTTGGTGAAAACGGCGAAATGCTTCAATTAAAGCAGGGATATTCTTCCGAGGTTGGAGCGTACCTACATACAAGATATAATTTCCAATTTTCTCCCGATTTAATCGGGATTCAATGTTGCTTTTGCCTTTTACCTTTTGATTTTCGACTTTTTTTTCAAACCCATTATATATCACTTCGATCTTCTCCTCTGGTATCGAATAAAACTTGATAATATCTTTTTTGGTAGTTTTCGAAACAGCGATAATTTTTTTGGCGTTTTTTAAAGAGTATGATGTCCAATGTTTTAATTTAAAAAGATCTTGCTTTAAAAACTCTTCAGGGTAGTAAAAGTAGGAAAGGTCATGGATGGTAACCACAAATGGAGAAAAAACATAGCGAGGCGCATAATGTGCAGGAGCAAAAAAAACGTCAACAGAGCGTCTCGTTATCTTATTTAAGATGAGCTGGAAGGGCAGGAAAATTTGTGACCAAAATATATTTCCCTTGACAGTTTTGTAGAAGAAAAACTTCGTGGAGGTTGGAAGCGTATCATTCGGTCGTTTTTTTAAAAAAATGCAGAATTTGAGGTTTTTATACGCCTTCTTTTTAAAATACTCAAGATGTCTTTGAGTGTAAATAGATACGCCTACTTTTTCTTTTACATTCGCTTCATTTCCATCAATTCCTATTAACATAGGGTTTAAAATTGCTAAGAGTTTTAATCATTTCTTCATAATATCTCTTCCAAGTAAATAACTTGCTTCTCTGTGCGCCTTTTTTTCTTAAGTCTTCTCTTAGATTGGGTTTTTCTAGCAAAGTAACAAGAGCAGATCTGATTTCTTCTATGTCAAACGGATCGAAAAGAATGGCAGAATTTTCAGCGATTTCTTTGAGTGAAGACGTCTTTGATGTGGCGACAGCGGCATTCAATTTCATTGCCTCAACGATAGGATAGCCAAACCCTTCCCATAGCGAGGGATAGACAAAAAAAAGACATGAGGAATACAACGAATAGAGTTCTTGATCGGAGATGAAGCCTAAATATTTCACATTGGTAGCTCCATATCCAGAAGGTAATGCATTCCATCCTTTTTGTCCAACGATTATAAGATCTATATCTTTCTTTTGCAAAGATCGAAAAGCTTCAATCAGTCTTTTTAGATTCTTTCTTGGTTCAATTTTTCCAACTGTTAGAATGAAGGGTCGATCGAGCTCATATTTTTTGATTGTTTTTTGAATTTCACCTTGGCTTGGTTTACCAACCTCGACTCCAGGATAGATGACATGAATGCTTCGAGGTTCAAGTTTCAGACAACTTACGAGATCTTCTTTCGTAGCATAGGAGTCTGCGAAGATTACGCTCGATTCTTTTTTAACCCATTCTAAGCGTTTCCCTTGTGTTTTTAATACTTTTTCATCGACGGTCTCTGGATAGCGAAGGTAAGCGAGGTCGTGGATCACCGTCGCCTTTTGAATGGATAGAGGTGGCTCTGTCCAGTCAGAGGTAATAAACCAGTCGAGAGAAGTTAAAAGTTTAAAGTTAAAAGTGAAAAGTTTTGAAAACGCATGGAGATCGTTCCAAAAAAAAGATAATAGTGACGGTGGCAGCCTCCACTTGATCAATGTATGGCCTTTATCAATGATTTTTTTTTCTAGATTTGAACTCAACCTCCTTCTTAATGATGAGAAAAAAAAGAGCCATTTATTTTTTCTGTCGTATTCTAGTATGGCGTGAGTTAATCCATGAGTAAAGCGAGAAACACCCGTGCCCTCGTAAACAATTTGAGAAATATCGATTCCTATATTCATGATCTCTTTATCTTTTCCTGCTTCTGATTTTTTCATAAACAATTTCTAATTTGTGAGCAATATTCTTCCAGTTATAGACCTCTTTGACAAGTTTGTAGGAGTTGTTTCGCAATTTTTCATAGAGGAGTCGATCGCTGAGCATTAAATTGATTTTTTTGATGAATTCGTCAGGGGAATCGGCAATGAGAATGTGATGGTTGTCTCTGACAAGAAGACCGGTAACGCCTGTTTTTGTGGAAACAACGGGAAGTCCTGTAGCCATTGCCGCTAAGATTTTAAGCCGCGTCCCGCCAGGCCCAAAGATAGGGGAGATGAAAATGGTAGCTTGCTGATAGAGTTTTTTAACAACGTTTGTATCGTCTGGGCCAATATCAACGATGCTAATCGATTCACTTTGCAATTCGCTTAACTTACCTCGCGCATTTTGTCCAGCAATAATAATTTTAATATTTGGAATTTCTTCTTTTAGCCGCGGATAGATCTCATTTACTAAGTAATATGCTGCCTCGGTGTTTTGCAGCCAATAAAAGTTGCCTTGAAACAATACCGTTGGATTATTGAGATCTTTTTTTTCCAGAGTGGTGCTAATTATTTCTTCCCCGGCACCATTTGGAATTACAACCGGAGTAATCTCCGGGTCTATTCTGGAGATGAGTTTTTTATCTGCATGAGAAACAGTTCCAACAAGATACGCCTTTTTCCAGTAATAGCTTTCCCAGTATTTCAGCTTGACAATATCGAAGTAAAAAAAATATCTCAGATAAAAAGGGAGCGATCTGACGAAGTGTTGATAGACTTCATATTCAATTGTTTGTTCGAGAAGAAAAATCGGTATCGTTGTTTTTGGAATATGGGGCATGATGTAGAACGTTTCGGCATGAATGACGTCAAAATATTCGTTCTCGAGAAGTTTTTGTACGAGTTCTTTAGCCTCTTTTGAAAAGTTTCTCACCACAAGAAATGGGAGGAAAGAAAAGATTGATTTAAGGATAATATTTGGTTGCCAGGGCCTGTCGGCTCGCTTACAGAGATAAATTTTTTTACAGAACGACTCCAAATGCATTGCGTATCGCTTCTCTTGGTCGTTTTTGTAAAGAGAGATCAAGGTAATTTGGTTGTTCTTGCTGAGGTATTTTAACAGGTTGAGCGTTCGAATCTGCCCTCCAGAGGCCGGCGGAAACGGAAGATAAGGGGTCAACATGAGAATCTTCATAAAAGAAACATGGTGAACTTGTCGTTTTCAAACACGGAAACGAAGTTCTTAGATTTTAAATCAGAGATATAATCCTTGTTGAAGATAACCATATATTTGTAGCCGAGCTCTCTGAGCGTGGCCGGATCTTTGTGTAAAGCCGGTGTACCCTTGCGATCCGAAAGATAGAGAAGTGTCGTATCGCCCGTTGTGTCGGTCGCAATCCTATCATTAGGTAAGGTGAGCGTCTGGATGACTTTGCCTATTTGTGTCAGGTCAGACGAGTAGTTATAGTAGTCCTTGACTTTATAATAGGAGAAAGAGATCGTAAAGGCGGTTACCATGAAGATCATGAGGTATGTAAAAGCGAGATGAAACGTGTTTTTCGACCTACTCAATAGAAACTCGACCCCCAATCCAATAAAGACTGCTATGGGTGGAAGAATGAGGATTTGGTAATATTCATGTTGGACGTTACCTCCTTGGAAAGTAAAGAGATAAAGGAGTGCGCCTGCGAGAAATGTGTGGAAGAAGTAGCGGCGAGGTTTTTTGACGATTCCAAGAAGAAAAAAAAAGATTCCGTACCCTCCCAGAATGAGAGTTGCGATCCTTTCGTAAAATATCCAGCGAAAAAAAGCCGGGCGAAAAAAAATAATTTGCAGGCCTTGATATGTATTCACCTTAGTGAGCAACCAGTCGTTTACAGGGATGCCTTCAGGGTAGGATTTTATATAGAGCCGCCAAGCTATTAAGGGGATGATGCCGATGAGAAAGTAGAGATAGAATGGCAGCTTTGTAAAGACTTTCCCTCTGTACGTTTTATAAAAAAGATATACCAAGACGAGCGCATAAAAGATCGTCGTGGGTTTTATTAAGAGCGAAATCGCAAAACATACGAGAGAACCTACATAGAGAATTATTTTTTTTGTACGGCCGACTCCATCAAGAGAACTATAGAGAGAATATATTGATAGCATTACAAATGCGAGTGCGGTGGTCTCGGGAAGAACAGTACGCGAAAAAAAGACGGAGAAGGGAAGACTAGCGTATGCGAGGGATCCTACCGTTGCCGCAAGTTGGTTGACTTCCTTGCGAAGGAGCAGGTAAATGACTGTCGTAATAACGAGCGAAGAGAAAACCGAAGTGAGCCTGCCATATACTTCTATGGGAAGAAGAGGCATAGCATTATAGAGAGTAGCAAAAAGAGCATTATAAATAGGAAACTCGACCATGCGATAGCCTTGCGGGTTTTCCTTCCCCGATTCAATGCTCGACAGATCATCGTAGCGAGGATGGAGAAGGTCAAATCCGCCACGGACAAAATTACGAGCGACAGCAGCAGTATCTGCTTGGCGCCAAGAATGGAGATCTGCAAGCGGAGTAGTTATGCGATAGAGGCGAAGTGCTAAAGCTATAATGAGAATGAAGGAGAGTATGAAAAAATCTTTTTTATCCATGCTTAGATTCGAGAAAACCAATAAAAAGTCCTGCTACGGTCCAAAATGTGTAGGCGACTTTTGACGCTTCAAACACGTCGATATAGCCGGCGTTGAGCAGGAGTCCTGCAAAGCCAAACAGGAATCCATATAACACGAAATTTCTCGAAGGCAACTCTGCGCTAACATACCTCAAGACAAAC
>JACPMD010000001.1 GCA_016186235.1 Candidatus Roizmanbacteria bacterium
ATGCTGCTTTTTTTCCTCTTAGGTCTTCTCGTTGCGCTTTGGTATCTTGGCTATATTCATCTCACCTTTTTTTCCATCCCCGACATCGTTCTTTTCGAAATCAACGGACACCCTATAACGCTCTATAATCTGCTCATTTTCCTTGTTGGCTTGGTTATCGTGAGTCTACTCCCCTATCCTTTTAAGCAAATTGTCATTATTTTCCTCATTCTCTTTGTGCTAACAGTACTTGGGATCATTCCGGTAATAGGTTTAGCTCACCTTTTTGTTGTTGCAATAATCATTACGTTTGTAGCGTTTCTTTTGGGATTTTAAGTAGGAAGATAGAAATTATTGATGTGTTACTGAGAGTTGATAGATCACCACTTCTCCGAAATTTGAATCATTGCAAAGCCCAGAACCTTCTTTGCTACAGTTTGACTGCGTATAGTCTCCCGCCTTGAAGTAAGCCTTGGAATAATTTTTGCTTAATACATAGGAAGGCTCGCTCGCGTTATTGTAATAGATTTTCGTCTGGCCGTCTTTTACTTCGAACTTAACCGTAAATCTTTTCCCCAAAGTGTAGTTTGCATCAAGAGTATACTTATTTTTCCCATCCACATTAACATAGAGCTTTGGATATTCGAGCCGAATGACAATCACATCGTCGTCCGAATCGTGAATCTGGCCAGCTACGACGTGCTGCTTTTTCTGAGGTACAGCCGTAATTGCTTGTTCGATAGCCATAGTGTGTATTCCTGAAGTCGAGGACCAACTGGCTTTTTCCTTGCCTTCATTCGTCATCTCTCTCAGTTCGGAGCGTGGATAGCCTGAACCGCTCGTCGTAACTCCGTTTACCGCTGCTCTGAAACGAACTCCCCCTTGGGCAACCAGAAACCAGGGGTCATTATTATATTTTGCCAATTCGGGCTGAGTGATTTCTGTGGGACTTTTAGATTTTCCCGTAGGAAGGGTAAGTTTCCAGTCACTGAGATTAAGAATTTGAGACGGATAAGTGCCTCCAAGCGTTGATACCGAGGTCGTCGGAGTTGGTCCCGACTCAGTCGGGATTGGAATCGGGGTATTGGTAAGGACAGCGGTTGGCGCGGGTGTATTTGTAAGCATAACTGTGAGAGTGAGCGTAGGTAAAGACGTTGGCGTTTCGGCCCGTCCCGACTCAGTCGGGGTCGGAGTTGGAGGTGTTAATGTCGGCGATGGGGTTAGACTACCCTCTGTAAATTGGGCGAAAACTGGCGTTTTGTCTTCTTTCGAATAATGCACAAGCATAAGAAAAAAAGCCACTGTTAAGGTAAAGAAAATGAGCGAAAACATGACAAATTCCTGCCTGATTTCTCTTTGAATATCCATGTTGTATCATTATACCAAGTTTTAGGCGACCATTCATCATGCTTTCAAAATATTTTCAGAACGAGCTTTCTTATTTTAGAACCTAAGGTACAAATTGCTTCTCTGATCATAGCCCTATAGTATATATTAACTCTTCCCTATCTGCAAAAACCTTTGCGCCATTTGTTTCTCGTCGGAATCTCTTTGACTATGTCTATAGGGCTCCATCATGGAATCTCCTACAATAAATGCAAGCTTGTATGGATCTCCCCCGCAGGCTCTTCGTAAATCAGCAATCCATGGTTCGCAAAAGGTTAAAAATCGCCTATCTGAGCATTCTGCGACGGCGATTCTGCTGCCGACTCGATGGCGTTCGAATCCAACTTGATGATATCTTTCGTGAATCCAATCATTTCGGGGATTTTCCACGGCATCATTAAAAATCCCAAGAATATGACGATCTTTATAAAATGCGGCAAAGGTTCCAAAGTCCGAAAAATACGAACAGTTATATCTTTGCAAAACAGCAATAAGTTCTTCAGTACCAGTGAAAAACGCTTCCACATTTAACGTAACTAAGAATTGTTCACTCATGTGAAAAATTCTTTCTCTTATTGCCTCTACTGTATGTGCGAGATGTTCCTCTGAAAAAGCCTTTCGATCAACTCCATATGATGACATACTATTTTCGGCATATTGTAGCAAGAAAATTAGGTATACTTAGAGGATTGAATGTTTGACCTAAAACGAGTAGTTCTTATCGACCTTGCTCACCCTCACAAACACATTGCCACAGCGCTCAGAGACCTTAAAGAACTCCAACAACTTGTTGAGACATACGGAGGGATTGACGTTGTGCGGATCATTCAGCATAGAACAAAGCCTCATAAAGCCACTTTCATAGGCGCTGGTAAAGTTTTAGAAGTTGCAGAGATCGTTAGAAAAGAACGCATCAGCCACGTCATCATAAACTCTCTTGTCGAACCTACTCAGCTTTTCAATCTCACTCAGATCCTCTGGAAAGTGAATCCTGCTATCCAAGTCTGGGACAGGATTGACTTGATACTCAACATTTTTGAGAAGCACGCCAGATCGGCCGAAGCAAAACTGCAGATTGAGATTGCCCGCATGCGTCATATGAAATTTCGCATTTATGGCCTGGGAGGAACACTTTTATCTCGTCAGGCAGGAGGAATCGGAACTCGAGGTATAGGAGAGACTAATATCGAAATCATGAAACGGCACTTCAGAAAACAAATCAAAAAGAAAAAGGAAGAACTCGAAAAACTCGTCGAACACCGCAAAAGACAATTTTTGAGAAGGAAAGAAAG
>JACPMD010000071.1 GCA_016186235.1 Candidatus Roizmanbacteria bacterium
AGGAACTCTATTTTATGCTTCGAGACAAGATGAAGAAAGGGACTGGTAAAATGGTCCATAGCTTCATCATTTGTAGAACATCAGAGGAAGTCAATGGACTATAGACGACAAAAACGTGAAACCTACCTTGCCGGCAGGCAGGCGTAGAACATAGAACATGAAACATCAAACAATATTCAAGAAAGTTCAAGTAAAATGTCTAGTTATGAAAAAGAGTTTCCCAACATTTTTCTACGAACGAAGATTGTGGAAAAAAGGCTACTGCGTCATCGGTATCGATGAAGTAGGCCGTGGAGCGCTCGCTGGACCTCTTGTCGTAGGAGCAGCCTGTTTTGAATCGCTTGAAAGAGATATTGCTAACGAGCTCGAGCGAGTTGGGATCAACGACTCCAAAAAGCTCACTCCTCGGAGGAGGGCGCATCTCTCAAGAATAATACGAGAAAAAGTTACTCATTACTCAGTCGCAGAAATTTCTCCGTCTATCATAAATAAATACGGAATAGTAAAAGCATTTGCAACAGGTTCAAGAAAGGCAATAAGGAATTTGAGGCTCAAAGACGGTCTAAAAAAGTACTTGCTCGTTGATGCTTATGCAATTAAATATCTTCAAGGGATAGGATTAAAAAATCAAAAAGCCATTATACATGGCGATGAAAAAAGTATTTCGATTGCGGCAGCTTCAATTATCGCCAAAGTACATAGAGATAGATTAATGAGAAAATTTCATAGACAACATCCTCGCTATAAATGGAAGAAAAATAAAGGATACGGAACAAAAGAACATAGAGAAGCTCTGAAGAACTATGGTAAAACAAAACATCATAGAGTACTTTTTCTCAGGAAATTATTGAAAGAGGTTTAGTTCACGGTCTTTCTTCTTCTAAGATAAAAGTATAAAGAGGCAATGACTCCTATAAAGACAAGAGCCTTAAAAGGGAAACAGATAAATATGGTTGACCCATAAAGTGTTGGAGTTCCTGGGCCAAAATTAAGCGTTGTAGTAAGATCATAGACTCCCAAAAAAAACCCCGAGAGAGTAAAAGAAGAAGACGCAGAGGGATCAGAATTGACTCCTACAGACAGAGTTCTTTGCGATTGAGCTGGGACGAGCTGCGGTTCTATATCGTAGTTCTTTTTATTCCAAATACCGCCTCGCAACTGCATCTTTCCCCGAGGAAAGATTCGGTAGTCTCCACGATTTTCGACTGTTAACACCCCCGCAACCTTATCGAAACTATCAATAAATGCTATTTTGGCTGTCCCGAAGGGAAGTTTAAATTTGGTTAAAATATCGAAAAGAGCGATCTTCGCGTCGACTTTTACCAGCGGGCTTTGGCTTACTGAAATAAAAATATTGCTTCCGATGGATGATTTTAATCGAACGGCAGAGACTGCTTCACTCACGGGAGGAGGTTGAGATTCGGCAAGAAGCAGGAAAGAGTAATCCTTGAGTAATGCTTGTTTCGCGACATCGATCGTAAGAGTGGCAGTTTTTACCTCGTTATTTTTAAAAAAGAAAGGTTCATCTAATTGAAGTTCTGGATCGTCAAGTGAAAAACGAATCGGCCCTTCAAGCGTTCTTCTTGGAGCCAAGATTCCTCGATTTCCCTGCTGGTCTGCATTGACTACTTTTAAGACTATCGTCGTTGGATCGGCGAGATTTTTCAGGGTAAAGGTAAGTGTGCAGGATGAGCCGGGTTTCGCAACGACTTCAATCGTAGTTGCTGTCAGAGAGAGAGAAACTTGTTGAGCCTGCACAGGCGAAACATAAAATTTAACACAGAAAACGAGGAGAGAGACTACAAAGAGATTCAAAAGTGTTTTTTTCATGTTAAAAGCCTGGTACAGCTAATAGATGTACGGTCGTTTGATACGCTTGTTTAGACTGGATTTCCGATGCGACTATTTGAAAAGTGAGAGTGGTTTTACCTGCAGCATTTTCCAGCATAATTACCGGATCTTCGCCAGCGCTCACGTCGGCAAAAGGCCTGAAGTATTGGTTATCTAAGCTATACCCAAATCCATATTCCGACGTATTTTTCCATACCTGGGCTCTTTTCTCATTGCAGCGAACTGGAGGATCGCACTGAGTATCTGGGAAAGTCTCTCCAACAAACGAGGTGAGTTTTTTTTCTTCAGAGGCGTAAATTCGATAGCGCTTTGGACCTTTCATTGCGATCTCCATTACGGTAGTGCCTTTGGATAGAGTATGAGTTTTGAGTTCGTCCCAAAGGACAGAACTATCGGAAAGGGTAAATATAAAATCATTCTGTTTTTGGTTTGTTTTTTTTAGAGCAAATCCAAGTGAGGAAAACGCCGGGAGGTCTTTTTTTTCAACTATTTCGATTCGATTCTTTCCGCCGCGGGACTCGTTTGAGCTTACTGAGAGACTACTTTCCTCAATTCGGTAGAGCGAAGACTCCATATCCTGCGCATGAGTTAGTGTGACAAAGATCTGAAAAAGAGTTATTAACAAAAAGAATATCCTCATTTTTTAAGTGTAACATGATGAGAAAGAGGGAAAAAGGATTCGATTAAGTTGACAAATAATATACATTTATGTATATTAACTATTAATGAAATATCTTGAGATGCAAAGAAAGCTAAAGCTAAATCTGTTTACCTTGCTAGATGTGCAAAAGCTTTTCCCCGAGGAGAGTGATCACGCGATCAAAGTCCAGCTCTCACGTTTCGGCCAAAAAGGCTTGATGACGCAAATTAAGCGCGGTCTATACTGTTTTGACCAGAGTCAGGTAGATGAATTTGAGCTTGCCAATAAGCTCTACCAGCCGTCTTATATCAGTATGGAGACAGCTCTCAATTATTACGGCCTGATACCAGATATTACGCAAAGCCTTACTTCGGTTACGCTGACCACCACTAAAAAAATAGAAAATCAGTTCGGCACGTTTCACTATGTAAAAATTTCGCGTGAACTTTTCTTCGGTTTTCAAAAAGTCCGATCGGCAAAAAGCCAGTCATATTTCAATATTGCGGTAAAGGAGAAAAGCCTCCTTGACTATCTTTACATAAGAAGATTGAAGTCAGTGAAAGAGCTACGATTGAATACTAGTCCAATTAATTTTACGATTTTTAGAAATTATGCTCAACATTTTCCAGCTTGGGTGCGTAAGATAAAACTGACATGAATAATATCGTCACCAGTTTCGACCAAATCTTGAGTTTTGCCAAGTCATATGGATTGCCATTAGCAAAAAAAAGAGCCATCTTGCGAGAATATTTACAAGTCAAGATTTTGGAGATGATCTATCGTGAGAAAATTTCCCGCCGTCTTTTTTTTGTTGGAGGGACGTCTTTGCGCTTGCTCTGGGGTCTGGACAGGTTTTCAGAAGATCTCGATTTTGATTTCCAGAAGGATGATCAAAATGAGATACTATCTTTGCTAGAGCGAGTCCATTCTGACCTGGGAAAACAGAATATCGCAGTTGAGTTATACAAAAATATCACAGGAAAAAAAAGCCATTTTGAGTATCGCTTTTCGAGGCTGCTTTTCGACCTCAAATTAAGTCTTCATCAGGAGGAGAAACTGATGATCAAGTTTGACTTCGAGTCCTACTGGAAATACACAAAAAGAGAAATCATCCTTCTCAATAGATATGGATTTATCACGCAGGTAGTCTCCACATCTCTAGATATATTGTTGGCTCAAAAGATCATCGCTTATCTTAGAAGAAAAGATACACAAGCTCGTGATCTCTATGACATCATCTGGCTCGTTGGTTATGGAGCAGAGCTTGATAATAATTTTGTCCAAACGAACAAATTGCCGAAGACATTGATTGAGCAAGCAAAAACTAAATTCGAAAAAGAAAAAAACAGATTAAAGGATTTAAAATTACGCCTAAAACCATTTTTAGTCGACGAAAAGAATGCTAATAAGTTGGATCTTTTTACTAAGATTCTCTGAAAGATTTCTTTCCTCGATAGGGTAGAGCGAAGATTCCATATTTTGAGCATGTAATCAGTATACTGTATACTATCATTCATGGATAAAAGGACCTTACCAACTCCAGCATTTACTCGTGACATTGTCGAGGAGCTCAAAAAAGTAACCTGGCCTAGTAGGAGGCAGACACTACGATTAACCGTGGTGGTTGTTCTCATATCCTTGCTAATCGGACTCTACATCGGTATAATAGACATTCTTCTTGCGAAAGCGTTGGAAGTTCTAACCAAGTTCAGATAGATCATATGCAAGCAGATCAAACCTTAAGGGAGCAGCAAATTGTTAAAGAGCAGAAGGAAGCTGTCTCGACTAAGCCAGGGCCAGTCAGTCCTCAGGCAAAGTGGTATGTGATCCATATCCAAACCGGCTACGAGGGTCGGGTAAAGCGCGCATTGGAACAGCGCGTAAAGAGTCTCGGAGTAGAAGACAAGATATTCGATGTTGTGATTCCGATGCGCGATATCGTGGTCGTTAAAAAAGGCAAGAAGACAAAAACAACCGAAAAAGTCTTTCCCGGTTACATTCTTGTCCGGATGATTCTCGACGATGACTCATGGCTCGTTGTACGAACGACAGAAGGCGTGACGGGATTTGTCGGCGCAGGCTTAAAACCTACCCCTATTTCGGATAAAGAAGTCGATGCCATTATGAAGTTTGTTCAACAAGAACAGCCCAAATTCAAGACGAAGTTTTCTGTTGGCGAGGCAGTCAAGATAACCGAAGGTCCTTTTGCCGATTTCTTGGGAACGATTGAAGCGATTGACGAGGGGAGAGGGAAAGTGAGAGTCCTCGTTTCAATTTTTGATAGAGAGACACCGGTAGAATTAGACTTCTTACAGGTAGCAAAGTTATGAAAAAAGTCAAAACGCTCGTAAAGTTGAATCTTCCTGCGGGTGAGGCTACGCCAGCACCCCCGGTTGGCCCTGCTTTGGGACAGCCTTCATTACGAAGCTCCCGCCCGTTGCAGCGATGATCAAGAGAAAGCTAGGCCTTGAAAAGGGATCGGGAAAACCAAAAACAGAAAAAATAGGGAAGTTAACAAAACAGCAAGTTGAAGAAATCGCAAAAGAAAAAATGAATGATTTGAATACAGATACCTTAGCCCAAGCTATCAAAATAGTTGCAGGAACAGCCCGATCAATGGGAGTTGATGTTGAAAATTAATAAATAAACTGTGGGAAAAATACGAACGAGAGTTTTAGGCCTAGAGGACGTTGAGAAAAAACAAAAAGCAGAACAAAAGCAAAGAGCCGTAGAAAAAAAGCATAAGAAAGGTCAGGCGACTAAAGTTCATCTTCCAGGAATGAAGGGTGGAGAGCGATTAAAAGCAGTAGAAGCAGATGAAAAGTCGCTAGAGAAGATGGAGAAGGCGAAAAAACTTCTGGAAGAAAAACCCTTCGACTCAGCTCAGGGTAAACCCTCTGAATCGAAGCGCAAGAGGAAAGTAAAGGCACGGCTGCGCGGAATAAATTATCGAAAAGCAACAAAGTTCGTTGACAAGAAGAAAATGTACCCACTCAAAGACGCGATCGAGCTTCTAAAAAAAATGAAGTTTGCCAAATTCGATGAATCGGTAGAGCTTCATCTCAACGTTGACAAATCAGGGTTAAAGGGTGAGTCAGAGCTTCCTCACTCGACCGGCAAAACTTTTCGCGTAAAAATTGTCGATGAAGATGTATTAGCAGCAATCGAAAAAGGCAAGATAGACTTTGATATGTTGGTAACCCATCCATCATTTATGCCTAAGCTCGCCCGTTTTGCCAAGGTATTGGGGCCAAGAGGCCTCATGCCAAATCCCAAAGCCGGAACGATTTCAGACAAACCTCAAGAGGTAGTAAAACGATTCGAAAAGGGATCGATGAAATGGAAGACAGAAGCGAAAGCTCCTCTTATTCATCAAATGATCGGCAAAGTCTCTTTTGAAGATAAAAAACTTCAGGAAAATGCGGACGTGTTTCTCAAATCAGTTGGGTCTCAGCACATCAAAACAGCTTTCATTAAAACCACCATGAGCCCATCGGTGAGAATTGACTTAGACAAAACTTAACTTCATTTCTTGAACCTTATTTTTCCTGCGATTATCAGAAGGAGAAAGATAATTACAAGAATTCCCCATGAAACTGCAGCGAGATCAAGTGATTTTGGATTAAACATTTTTTTCTCTTAGTATTAAAACTGAAATAAATAAACTTGATAAGCCATACAAAGTATATTTTAGCATAAAGAGAATATTTACTGGGTTAATAAATGCTGCCACAAACCAAGCGACCGCCATATTCGAGAAAAAGTTTGCTAACGATTTTGTCTGCTCTAAATTGAAGCTAATAATCACCAACAATATCCTAGAAAGTTCCATCTCAAAATTCAATAGACTATAGACCACAAAGAAATTAGATTTTAAATCTTCTTTTTGCTACAAATACAATCGTTTCAGCGGCGTCCTCGATGCTTAATTTTTGCCCGGTGCGGATGACGAGATCATAGTGATGGGCTTTGCGAGGGTCGTGGTGGAAAAGCGTTTGGATAAAGTCATCCCTTTCTCTATCAGATTTCTCAATTCGATTTATAGCCTGCTGACGGGTTAGCTTCTCAAACTCCATCTCCCACAGGATTCGTTGTTCCATCTCACAAATGATGCGAACTTTTAATGCGTGGGGAAATAAATACTCCCCGCCTCTTCCTACAATAATTGCATATCCACGATTCCCAATCGTAGAGAGAACTTTTACCAAATTCTTGTAATAGCTATTTAAATTAAGATAGCGCCTGCCAAAAAAATCAGAGACGATTTCATCGATGAAGGGAATATTGGTCTCATCAACTTCCTTTATGAGCTTTTTTTCTAGACGAGTCTCCTTTGCGATCTGATCAACAATTTCGCCGTGAAACACCTTCCAGGGTGTCCCGAGTTTTTTCTCGACAAGATAGGCGATGGGCCTACCGCCTGATCCCATTTCTCGAGAAATGATAATAAGAGGGAGTTCTTTTTGAGGCTCTTTTTTTTTGAAGAGGTGAGACAGCCTATTTGAAAAGACGTTTTTGTCGATGAGCTGAAAAATTCTTCTCATCAAACAAATAGTATACTCCTCAAGTATGAGAAAAACGTAAGACTATTTAGACGACTCTTCTCTTCCTGAGGAAATAGGCAACAAGAAACACGGGAATAAGAATAACTGAATAGACCGCGAGCCAGATTACAAAGGTCCCCAGTTTTCTGAGATTGCCAATGAGCGAACGAACCGCCTGCTTGAATATTACCTCTGGCCTCCATGCTTCTGATGGAGCATAGGGGAGAGCTAATTCATCAGTAGAGAGATACAAGGTCAGCTTTGCCATCTGGGCGTTTTTCTCGAGATAGTTTTGCTGGCCTTTGACCGAGTCGATCTGTGATTGGAGGGTTATAATTTCTCTTTGGACTGTCAATATATCTTGCACATTTGTTGCCTTATCGAGTATTTCTTCAAATTTCTTCTTTGTTTTTTCCAGCGTTGCGAGTCGTGCTTCGTTATCAACATACTCATCGGTGACGTCCTGTCCTGACAGGTTTTCTGAAATTACTTTCACCGCAAGACCCCGAAACGCTTGAAGACCCTCCTGAAGCTTCGTTGACGGAACACGCACGGTGACAGTCGCGGTTGGTGCGTCTTGAGGGTTATTAAGATTAGAGTTGACCATGTACCCGCCGAGTTGGTCTGCTTTTTGAATGATTTGTTCTCTCACCTCTGTCACGTTATTGACAAGCAAAGAGAGGTATGATTCTTGGACGACGAGCCTATTTTTAACGTCCGGAGCAGGAGCAGCTTCGTCATAGGAGGGCGCTATTCCACCGATTCTCGGTATATCAAAATTCAAGGAACCCGGAGCAGACTTCATCGCGACACCAGAATCAGCTGATTCATATAAGGCGGTTCTTCTGGTTAAGCCACCAAAAAATTGAGAGTAGACAAAGTAAGCAACGATGATAAGAAGTAGAGAGGTTAGCTTATGAGTCTTGATCCAATTAAGAAGTCTACCCATTACTTTTTACAATAGCGATTTTCAATCTGTTTGTCAATATAATTTGTGCTGAGAGAGGTTTATGGTCGAGGCCAAATACTTGAGGCACCTTTACTGGCAAAAACTAAAGCGCCAAATATATTCATGAGCGGACTCTGCGGCTTAGTTAAATCTGGTCGCTCCATAATAGGCATAACTTTTTTTCCACCACGTACATCTGAAAGTTTGATAGGAGGTCCAACGCGTTGACCGCCGAGAACCAATCTTGTTTCACCTTGAGTATCATCTTTGCCCAGAGGTTTAACTTCGACTTCATATCTTGCTTGTAAACCAGTAGCGGTGATAGTATGGTTTCCTAGAGGTAGTTCTTCAACTGGAGCTGACTCAACCGCTGCAAAGGCCTGATCTAATTGGGCAGAATTATTCATGTCAACTTGAATTGGTTCTGATAGAAGAACTTTATAAACAGATGAAATTACAGGAATAACAGCCATTGCTAATTCAATTGCATTTCTTACTTCCGGCGTTAACACAGAAGCTTCTAACATATGAAATGTTATTTTACACGAGGCAGTCCTAAAAGACAACCTATTCAAATATATTGAAGGGTGAGAGATCTCTCATTCTATATAATGAGGATATGATTGATCAATATGGAGCATTTTGGGAATAC
>JACPMD010000072.1 GCA_016186235.1 Candidatus Roizmanbacteria bacterium
ACTATCTTGCATACTTTAATGAATAACCCCATTTCAATTTGCAACAAAGTAAGAACAATCTATTGCAAAAATTCGATTGACACGGTAAAATCATCTCGCTATATATGGTTAAAGTTGGCGACTACATTTTTGACTATCTTCATAAACAAGGCTTAACTCATATATTCCTTATTTCTGGCGGCGGTAATATTCATCTCATCGACTCAGTTGGAAGAAGCAAATTAAAGTACGTCTGTAACCATCATGAGCAAGCCTGCGCTACTGCAGCTGAAGGATATGCAAGACTGCGGGGAGATTTTGGCGCTTGTTTGGTAACGACCGGTCCTGGTGGGACAAATGCAATCACAGGAATGTTAGGATCATGGCTTGATTCGATACCAATGTTAATAATTTCTGGACAGGTAAGACGGGAAATTATGGGCGCTGGCCCCAATAAGATGGGGATGAGACAACTGGGGCCGCAGGAAATTAATATAGTCGATATCGTGAAGACAATTACCAAATATGCAGTGACCGTGATGGATCCCTATGAAATTAAATATCATCTGCAGAAAGCACTCCATCTTGCGAGAATCGGTCGGCAGGGCCCGGTCTGGTTAGATATCCCCTTAGATGTGCAAGGGTCAATGATCGATGAGAAAAAACTTAAATCGTTTAAGCCCGAGGAGTTGAAACCGCCGTACGAGACAGACAAAAAGAAATTAAGGCGGTTGGTGAAAACTACTTTAGAAAAAATCGCCAAGTCAGAGAAGCCAGTAATATATGCAGGAAATGGCATCCGCCTCGCCGGAGCGGCAAAAGAATTTCTTCAGTTAGTCAATAAACTCAAGATCCCTGTCTTAACAAGTTATGTTGGATATGATTTGATTCCCTCGTCTCACCCCTACTTCTTCGGTAGATCACATGTTCTTGGACAGCGCGCTGCTAACTTTGTTATTCAAAACAGCGATCTAATGCTTTCCATTGGTGCCCGTTTGGACATTTTGACCGTCGGATTTACCTACAAGGCATTCGCAAGAAAAGCGTATAAAATTATGGTTGATGTTGATAAAAAAGAAATAAATAAATTTATTCTCTCTATAGATCTTCCGATAAACTATGATGCTAAAGAGTTCATTCTGGAAATGCTTCGTCAGCTTGAGAAGAAACCAGTGAAATTAAAAATACAAAGGTGGCTTGATTATGGTAGGAATTTAAATAAAAAGTATCCTGTCATTCAAAAAGAGTACTGGAAAGAAAAAAAGTACGTGAATCCATACTGCTTTATTGAATCTATTGGAAAGATTCTCAAGCCTGGCGAAATAATTATTGAGTCAGATGGAGTCGGACCCTTAAACTGCATGTATCAAGCATTTTATGTCAAACCTAAGCAAAGAATTATCCTGAATTTAGGCTGCGCGCAAATGGGTTATGGGCTTCCGGCGGCAATCGGCGCTGCTTTTACGGCAAAAGGTAAAAGAATAATTTGTTTGGAGGGCGATGGAAGTCTTCAACTCAACATTCACGAGCTTCAAGTAATGAAGCACCACAATTTGAATATAAAACTTTTTATCTATAGCAATGACGGATATCTATCAATAAAAAATACACAAATAGGATTATTTGGTGGGAAATTTGTAGCAACCGATTCCAAAAGCGGAGTCAGTAGTCCTGATTTTGTCAAAGTCGGAAGGGCCTATGGATTAAAGACTATCAGAATACATAATCATTCAGATATGGAGAGAAAAATTAGATACGTATTAAACTATCGCGGGCCAATTTTATGTGATATGAACTCGCTCCGTGAGTTGATGCTGGTACCGAAATTGACAACCAAAAAAACTCCCGACGGGCGTTTTGTCTCTCCCCCACTTGAAGATATGGGGCCTTTCCTCCCAAGAGAAGAATTCAAGAAAAATATGTTGATTCCTCTATGGAAAGAGTAAAGAAGAAAGTTCTTATTTTAGGATCTTCAGGGTACATTGGAAAAAATCTTATCGAAGGACTTCGTCAAAAATATAAACTTCTTACTCCGACTCATCACGAGCTAGAACTCTTAAATAGCTCGGCAGTGAACAGTTATTTTTTACATCACAAAATTGACATTGTTATTAGCTGTGCTGTCGTAGGTGGAAGCAGAAAAGAAGAACATGTCGAGAATGCGTTTATGCTAAACTCTCGAATATTTTTCAATATCGTAAGAAATAAAAGGCATTTTACAAGGATGATTCATTTCGGATCGGGGGCAGAGTATGACAAAAGCATATCGTTAATAAAAATCAAAGAGAAACACTTTGATAAGCGAGTCCCAAGTGATGAGTATGGTTTTTTTAAATATTGTTGTTCAAATCAGAACGTTTATTTTGATTACGTCTATATCAAAGACTTTATTCGGATTGTTGAGTATTTCATAGAGCGTATACCTAAAGAAAAATTCTATAATATAGGCACAGGTAAACGAATCGACCTACTAACAATTTGCAAAAAAATAAATACAATTTCAAGTAAACAATCAAAAATAATAGTGAAACTTCGTGGGCTGAATAAGGAATATACTTGCAATAATTCAAGATTAATGAATGAGCTAAAATCCTTTAAATTCACAGCTTTTGATAAAGCATTATCAGAGCTATATAATTGGTACAAATCGAGGAAACAGTTAATCGACAAACATTCTCTGTGAACAAACGAACAGTTTTTATTACCGGGGGTTCTCGTGGAATCGGTAAAGCAATTGTAGACGGACTAAAAAAAGCCGGTTACAAAGTACTCTCCCCTACTCGTCAAGAACTCGACTTGTCAAAGAATGAGTCGATTAAAAGTTATATCCAAACACATAAGAACGATAAGATAGACATAATCATCAATAATGCAGGCATAAATTATCCTCAATGGATCCAAGAGATGACCGATGAAAATATCGAGTCCACGCTTCAGATAAATTTAGATGCTCCTATTCGTCTCATTAGCGGTTTAGTTTCTCACATGAAAAAACAAAAATGGGGAAGAATTATAAATATGAGTTCGGCTTTTGGTATAGTTGCAAGAGGTAAACAGGTCTTATATTGTGCCACAAAACACGGAATAAACGGCTTGACCAAAGCCCTCGCACTAGAACTTGCAGAATATAATATTTTAGTTAACTCCGTATGTCCAGGCTTTGCCGAAACGGAGATGGTTCTTCGTAATCCCAAGGAGAAGATAAAAATGATTGAGAAAGACATCCCTTTAGGGAGGCTGGTGCAACCTAATGAAATTGCCGAACTCATTTTATTCCTTATCTCAAATAAGAATACCTATATAACTGGTTCCACTATTGTCATTGATGGTGGGTTCACGTCTAAATGAAAACTATTTCATACTCTATTGCCTGTTTTAACGAAGAATTGAATATTCTCCCAACCTATCATGCGTTAAAAAAGATAGCTTTACAGTATAAAGGAAAATACGAATTTCAATATGTTTTTTCTGACAATTGCAGCATAGATAAGTCTCAAGTACTCATTAAAGGACTCGCCAGAAAAGATAAAAAAGTCATCGGAGTTTTCCTTTCTCGGAATTTTGGACACGAAGCCAATGGCCAGGCAGCAATAGACTACACAACTGGAGATGCCGTGATTCCAATTGAATGCGATTTGCAAGATCCACCTGAGGTTATCCCAAAATTTATTAGAAGATGGGAAGAGGGGTATGATGTTATTGTTGGATTGCGGACCAAGTTAGAGGATAATTTTCTTATGAATATTGCAAGAAAAACTTTTTATAAAATTTTCAAACTTATTTCTAATATTGAAGTTCCTGTCGATAGCGGTGCATTTAGCCTTATGGATAGGAAGGTTGTTCACAACATCAAAAAATTGCCGGAAAAATACCGTTTCTTTAGAGGCCTTCGGGCCTATGTTGGATTCAAAACCGCTTATGTGAAGTATCATAGAAGAAAGCGTAGATTTGGAAAAAGTTCTTACAATTTACTGGCATACATAAAGCATTCTGAAAGAGGCGTATTCGGATTCTCCTATCTTTTATTGGATATGATAATCTATGCGGGATTTTCTCTCGTTGTATTTTCATTCGCTTTCATTATTGTCTATCTGTTGACCGTTATTATATTCGGTAATCCTATAAACGCTTCAATTCCCATAATGTTAACCATTTTCTTTTTTGGAGGGGTCCAACTTCTGGCTATTAGTATAATTGGAAAGTATATCCAGGTTATTGTTGAGGAAACGAAAGAAAGACCTCTTT
>JACPMD010000070.1 GCA_016186235.1 Candidatus Roizmanbacteria bacterium
CGCTGACCGGACGGAAGGAAAAGATGAAGGCCAAGCTCTCATGAGGGTTATTCTCTTTGTTTCTCTCGTTTTCCAGTGGGCGAGCATGCTTTTTATCAATTCGGTCTTCATTCAATATTACATACCGATAAATTGGCTTTATGCAGTCTTCGGCGCCTTTTTTATCGTCAATCTTATTTCGCAGTTTCAGCTGATGCGGCTTCTGCAAAGCGGTGTGGTTTTGATTTTGCTCGTCTTGTTGATTTTTTTGTGGAAGTCGAGTGTTTTAGGAAATTTTGCTCGAGCAAAAATGACAGACGAGGCATTTCCGAGGGAAATAAATGAATATTGGAAGATGATACCAGAGGATCAACCAGCCTATCCAAATGTACTTTTTCGTAAACCTATCTACCCTCTCTTATGGGGACAGGTAATCTCAGAAAACGTAAGAGACCGCTATCCGCCCGTTTACATAGCAATAGAAAAATATCGCCTCAAGACGCTCACCGGCCTTACCGACGATTTCTTGTCTTACCTTGATTTTCAGTCACAAAGCTACATTTTGACTCACTATGTAAGGGATTCTCCAGAAAGTAGAATTTGGAGACGGAAAGAGTAATATTATGAGGGAAATTCCTCTTTTGGATTTAAAGGAACAATATCGCACAATAAAAAAAGAAATTAACGCCGCAATTCAAAATGTCTTGAATGATGCAGCCTTTTCTGGAGGCCCTTACGTCGGACTATTTGAAAAACATTTTGCGAAATACAACGGCGCTCCCTATACGGTAGGCTTGAATAGCGGCACTTCAGCTCTTTATCTTGCTCTCATTGCTCTGAATATAAAAGCCGGAGATGAGGTGATAGTTCCTGTAAATACCTTTATCGCAACAGCATGGGCAGTTTCATATGTTGGGGCAAAACCAGTATTTGCAGATTGTACTCGTGATACGTGGCAGATTGATCCGTCAAAATTAGAACGAAAGATTAACAGAAAGACCAAAGCGATCATTGGAGTCCATCTATTTGGCCAACCTTTCAATATCGATAGAGTAATGGCTACTGCAAAAAAGTATAAGTTAGTTTTAATAGAAGATTGTGCACAAGCACATGGAGGCAGATATAAAGGGAAAAAAGTTGGGATGTTTGGCGACATAGGATGTTTTAGTTTCTATCCCAGCAAAAACCTGGGTGCTTATGGAGAGGGCGGAGCGATCGTAACGAAAAATCTGGGAATTGCTCAAAGAATCAGGTCGCTGCGAAATCATGGCTCTCTCAAGAAGTATTACCATACAGAAATTGGTTTCAATATGCGTATGGACGGAATACAAGCTGCAATTTTAGATGTAAAGCTCAACTATCTCGAGCGGTGGAACAAAAGGCGTCGTCAAATAGCACACATGTACCAAACGCAGATTAAAAATCCACATATTGTCTTGCAGTACCAGCCTTTGTGGTCTGGATCCGTGTATCACTTGTTTGTTATCAAGACAAAACGCCGGGAAAAATTCATGCGCTCTATGGAAAAGAACCGCATAATGACTGCTATCCACTATCCGATCCCTTGCCATCTGCAAAAAGCCTATAATCACCTGGGCTATAAAACTGGCGATTTCCCAGTTGCAGAATCGTATTCAAAGCAGTGTGTATCGATTCCCATGTATCCTGAAATGACCGACAGTGAAGCAAAAAAAGTTATTGAAGCCATAAATAGATATGAAGGATAATCCGCAGTTTAGTCTAATTTTAGCCTGCTATAACGAAGAGGAAAACTTAGAAGAAACGGTAAACCAGTCGGTAAAAGTACTCAAGAGTCTTTTTAAGAGTTTTGAGATCCTGATTATAGACGATGACAGCTTTGATAAAACCTTTTCTATTGCCGCTCGTTTGAGCAGAAAATATCCATCGGTAAGAGTTATAAAAAACAAGATTAATCTTGGTCAAGGGATAAGTTTTCTTATCGGCTTAAAGGAGGCAAAAGGCGATCTCGTGATGCAGAATGGAGCAGACAGGCCGTTTAACATTCGAGATTTAAAAAAAATTTTGCCGCTCCTTCTCGGCAGCGATATCGTGGTAGTTGTTCGAACGAGTCGAGAAGCCTATTCTTTCTGGAGAAAACTCACTTCGTGGGGGAATATTCTCTTGCGCTGGATTTTTTTCGGCAGGCAGTTCGCCGACCTAAACTTTGTGCAGGTTTATAAGAGAAAGGTGATTAAAAAAATAGATGTCCTTTCACGAAGCGCCGCATTTGTAACCCAAGAGCTTGTCTTACGGGCAAAACAAAGAGGTTATAGAATAATTGAGATAAAACTCCCGTATCATAAGCGCAGTGGGGGCGAGGCCCACCACGGAAAAAAAAGAGACATATTGTGGGCGCTCATTGATATGATAAATTTTTGGTTAGAACAGAGAAGATAGAATTAAAACATGATAGTCTTTACCATCGCAATAATAGTTAGCATCTTAAATATTCTTCATGTCATCATAGGCTTTGCTAGGGAAACCTCGGAAAGCATTTATATGGGAGTAGGGCATTATTATCTCGATTATTATCAATACCTGCAACCGATCGCTTCAGGAATGAGAGGCAAATGGACTATCGAGAATTATTTTACTACAGATGATCCTATAAAAACTATCTTTGGCCCATGGCAATATCTTTTGCTGGGAAAAGTCGGAGCTCTGTTTCATCTGTCTCCAGTGCAAACCTATTGGTTTTTCGTGTTTTTTTTCTCACTTATTCTAGCGGTGCTTATATTTAGGTTCATACAGATGCTTCTTTCACAAGAACCGTTTTATAAACAGATCGCTGCTTTTATCTTATCTTTGTTTGCAGCCCCATTTTTCCGTATTAGTAAAGTTGGCGAAGTTTTTGTGACTGACATATTTGGATTTTGGAACGACCGTAGCGTTTTGTGGAAAAGATTTGGAGGAATTCCTTACCATTTGAGCGCCCAGATAATAACCATTATTTTGCTCATTATTACTTCAGATTCGCTTGAAAAAATATCAAAGCTCTCCTCAGCTTCCATTCTCAAAAGAGGTCTCCTTTGCGGAATTCTTATCATAGTTCTCTTTACTTTTGCTCCTTCCTACGGGATTCTTATCGTGTTATCAAGCATGGTCACTACGTCTGTGCTTGTGTGGGGGTCGCTTGGTGATAGAACGACTAAGAAGTTTTCTTTTATTCTCTTTCATCCCATTATTCTGCTACTCGTAATTCCTGCAGGTCTCTTTATTAAAAATTATTTTAGTAGTGAACCTTACTTCCTTAGAATCTCGGAGACTGAGAAGGCCTGGCAGATTCACCCTTCATTAAAAGACGTTATTCTTACCACCGGTCCGATTGTCTTTTTCGCTCTAGTCGGAGTGCCGTTCTTCATAAAACGTCTGAGAGTAGTTCGTCTTTTATTTTTAAGCTTTATTGCAATAAGTTACCTGTTTTTCTTTAGCGATATTCCTTTTCGTTTAGGAACCACTAACATGCGTTTTTATTCTCCTCTTATTTACGTATTTCTCGGAGTGTTGGCAGTTCTCATTTTTAAAAGCAAACGTACTCTCCTTGTGGCAACTCTTTTCCTTTTTCTCCTTTTTTTACCTGCAAATATCAAAGCATTTATCGGCCAATTGAATGATAGAAATATCTTATTATCTCCGATCACCTATTTGCCGGCAGAAGCAGTGGCGGGGTTTGAGTTTTTAGGAAAGTATAGACAAGAAGGAAATGTGCTTGTGTCTCCGCGTCAATCGTTGGGAATGGTGATGCCAACGTTCATGGATAGACGAATGTATATTGGAAGACCCGCACTCACTCCTTCGTATGTTGAAAAAAATCTTTTATCAGAAGGTTTTTTTATGGGTGTTATGTCAAATGAGGAAGCTGAAGATTTTATGCGCAGGAATGAACTTACTTTTGTTGCAGTGACTTCGTTAGAGGGATATCGAAACGTACCTGATTATCCTTTTTTACGTACTATTTTCAAAAATAATCATGTGGCAATTTTGGAGGTAAAACGAGGTCAATGAAGAAATGGCTTATCCCGCTGGTTTATATTCTCTGTATTGCATATGTGATGCAAGAGCCTTTGTTTCATCCCGAAAGAAGCCTTGCAGGTATTGATTTGAAATTAGCAAACGTTCATTGGCGCGCCTTCACAAAATTCGAACTTCTTAATGGAAGAATTCCTCTTTGGAATGGCTTCATTAATAGTGGTCAGCCTTTTTTGGCTCATCCCGAATCGGCCTTATTTTATCCCTTTACTTTAGTCTATCTTTTTTTGCCTGTTTCTTATGCAATGACTTTGTTGGTTGCGTTTCACCTTTTTATCGCCGCTTTCGCAATGGAGAGACTATCTTTCTATCTTATTAAAGATAGATTTGCCTCATTTTTATCAGGTATCAGTTATATGTTGAGTGGTTATTTTGTAGCAAAAATATATGCGGGACATCTTTCTTCGCTTTTTACAGCCGCGCTCATACCGATTGTTCTCTATCTTTTTTTTAAGTCATGGCTAGAAAAAACAAAAAGATATGTTCTTCACTCAGCGCTTGCATTGACATTACTGATTTTTGCCGGATTTCCTGAAACTACCGCTTATTTTGGCTTATATGTGCTTCTTATTATATGCCTCTTTTCTATTTCAGCATATGTAAAAAAATCTCACATTAAGTGGCGAGAATTCATCTTTCCCTTTCGTGTCTTTTTAATTGTATTTATTCTCGCCTTTTTTATTGGAGCAGTTCAACTTCTACCTAGTCTGGAATATGTCAGACAGACAACAAGAGCAGCAGGAGTACCTTATGAAGAAGCAAACTTATTTTCACTATCTCCTCAAGACCTTCCCAATTTATTTTCCCCTAGTTTTTACAAGAATCATATAGGGTCAACCTTTCCGTTATGGGAGTCGATGAATTATTTTGGAAGAATGACACTTATTATGGTTATCGTTGCTATTCTGACAAGGCTTTCGCCATTTGCTTTTGCAGCAACTCTTGGAATAATCTCGTATGCAGTTACCTCTTCGGCGTTGACTATTGATAAAACCACCATCAACGCTTCTCTCGGAATGCAAACTGTATTTCTAGCTGCGTTTCTTCTTCTATTGATTTTATATTTTGTTCTTTTTCGCAACAAGAAACATTCAGAAATGTGGCCGTTAGTTTTTGTTCTAACTGCAGTAATAGGATTCTTATTAAGCCTAGGAGAATTTTTACCTTTTCGTATCTATCAAGTACTTTGGAAATTTATTCCAATCTTTAAACTGTTTCGGATACCGTCTCATTTTTTGCTTTTCACATTGATTTCAGTTTGTGTTCTTGCAGGATATGGAATCAATCGAATTCGATCGAAGACTCTAAAATATATAATTCTCCTTATTGCAACGATCGATTTTTTAGTCTTTGCCAAACCTTATATGATAACCGATACAGCCAAAACATTCCCAATAGATTCACGTCTTACTCAGTCGTTTGCTCAGTTTGATAAAAACTACCGTTTTTACCATAGTTATGGAGCGTATACGGAGTGGGGTAATTTAATGAGTCTATTTGACCCAAATTCAGCTATAAGTGAGAGGGTAGAGAGCCTAAAGGGGAGCGATACACTTATTCTTAAATCCTATGCAGATTTTGCAAGCATAATCGACGGGCGTACAATAATTCCTTTTTCATCGAGGCCGATTGATGTAGTCATTGATAACTATAATTCACCTCTTCTCGACCTTTTGTCGACTCGATATTTCATGATGCTTCCTTATGAAGCCGATTTAAGTAGTGTGAATCCTCGTAGGTTTAGGACAATTATTAAAACAGATCGATTTAATCTTTATGAAAATGTTAATTCAATGCCGAAGGGAACTATGATCTATCAGGTAGTAAGGAAGGCTACAAATGAGGCTGTTGTAGAGTATATGAGATCAAGTGACTTCAAGTACGACAAAGAAGTTGTTGTTGAAGAAAATGTTTATCATTTCCTTGAAAACATTACGAATAGGGAAAAAACCTCCGCTGCGAATGTCAAACTTCTCTCCCGTTCTCCTACACGGACGCTCTTTGAAGTGACTACAGACTTACCTGGGCTACTGCTTACTTCAGATCTGTACTATCCGGGATGGAAAGCAAAGCTCGATGGTAAAAAAAATCTACCTGTTATTAAAGCGGATTATGCATTAAGAGGTATTGTCCTTCCTGCGGGGAAATATAGAGTTGAGATGTATTATTTACCCGAAAGCCTTATTCTTGGGGGCATTGTAACTCTGCTAACATTTGGTTTGGGAGGAGTATATATTCTTAAAAAAAGATGAAGAGTAGAAAGGAATCGGTAATCGTTTTTTCTATCGCTTTTGTAGCAGGCATTCTCTCTATCTTACACGTCCTTGTTGGATATGTTAAAACTCCTCCTGATTCCCTCTACCTCTGGATTCCGCATTATTATCTTGATTTTTTTGTCTTTGTTGGAGGGATAGCGCAGGGGATGAGGGGAAACTGGTTTTTTGAGAATCCCTATACGGTGAACGATCCTTCTAAGACAATTATGGCCTGGTGGCAATATGTTTTATATGGAAAAATCTTCAATGGATTCCATATCCCGCCGACCGTGCTTTATACCATTATTATTTTCCTTCTCTCATTTTGTACTGTTTGGATGATGTATCTTATTATCAAAAGAGTATTAGTCGAAAAGCATTTCCTGCTCCAGATTCTTACACTCCTTTTTGTTTTATTTGCCGGACCATTTTTTAACATAAGCGATGGTAAAGAAATCTTTTCTATCGTTCCTTATAATTTTTGGCAAGCACCAGCGACATTTTTTGATCGCTTTGACCCGATTCCTCATCATCTTTCGAGCACTCTTCTTTCCTTACTAATAATTTCGCTGGTTGCAAAAACGTTTGATAAAATTAAGGGTTTTTCGATCAACCAAATTCTTTTTTCTGCCACATATCAAGCTTTATTCATTATCTTCCTTCTTACGTTTTCACCTTTCCAGGTGGTCAATTTGATTTCTGCAATTATCCTAACGGGACTATTTTTTTTGAGGAGCTTGAGACTGAATATTTTTCTTTATACATTTTTTATTTTGCTCTATGTAGTAGCATCCGCAATTCTTTTGAAGCTTCATCATCAGCAAGTGCCGATGTTAGTCGCAAGTAGTCAATCGGACGTTGGGTATCAATTTCACCCATTTCTTAAAGCAATTCTTTTGACAACGGGTCCGATTCTCTTTTTTGTACCATTTGGCCTTTGGAGCTATTTTAAACCCGTATCATCGCTGCGTTTCTTGCTTTTTTCTTTTGTAGCAACTTCTTATGTTTTATTTTCAAGCAACCTCGCATACCTGTTAGGAAGCCATAATCTGCGATTTCTTACCACGATTGCATATGTGCTTTTTGCTGTGCTTTCACTTTTGGGAATTCTTCAGCTTTGGAAGCTAATTGCTGGTCACGGAAAAGCAGCAATAGTCATTATAATTATAGCCTTTTTCTTACTCTCGCTACCCCCGATGGCGTTACATTTCCGTGTCAGACTCATTGATAAAAATATTTTTTCAGAAACTGCCTATCTTAACAAGGAAATTATCAAGGGATTTATCTATATCGATAAAATTCCAGACAACAAAGTGATTTTAACCTCGCCAAGTATTTTTTTAGGAGCAATACTTCCGATATTTGCCGATAAAAAGGTTTATTTAGGAAGGCACGCGTTCACCCCTGATTTTGAAAGTAAAAAAGTCTTCGTTACGCACTTGTACAACGGCTCGATAAAAGAATCCGAAGCAATCGATTTTCTAAAAAAGAATGAAATAGGATATGTTTTATTGGCCGCAGTTGACGGATTTAGCCCTGAAGGGTTAACTAATTACCAATTCCTTAAGCCAATTTACAAAAATAGCAGTATAATTATTTTCAAAGTAACCTAATGAAAGGCTTTCTTGAAAAAGAATCATTCTAGTTGAACGGGGACGACATTCTTTATTTTTGAGAGGCAGTCGAGATACCTTTGTGTAGGGGTCCAGCTGCATGTTCCATTTGACTGTCTTTCGCATCGCGAATAAGAGAGGCAGGAATATTGCTGTTTATATTGGCACGAAGTGTTAATTCCAGATTGTGAAAGTTCGACGCAAAGTTCGCTGTTACAGCCTGCCCTAACGCATTCATTTTTACTTTGCGGAGCTGGTACATTATCTTTCACCAACAGGTAAGAAAGGGTTGAAACGATAACCAGGAGAACTGCCAAAAACACCAATGCATAGATCGATTTTTTGGAGGGCATAGAGTACTATGATTATACATGAGGTTTTCACTCTTCCTTTTTA
>JACPMD010000083.1 GCA_016186235.1 Candidatus Roizmanbacteria bacterium
CCTTTGCGAAATTCGGTTCTAACTTTTTCGTAAGTATCGACCAAAAGATATCAACCATTAAGCTTGTTGCTAAATCTATGAGTAATGAGAAAAAACCTTTAGAGGAATATGATCAAGTAATCGCAATGAGGCATAATAAAATATTCCATGCTATCAACAACATTCTAGGCGGAGCAAATTCTAGTCCTTGGGTTGCAGTTGATCAAAATCGTCACTATTTTTTTAGGCTAAGAAGGGTCGAAGTTGAGGGTGAAAAAGGCTTAGTTTTTGAGGAACATAATCAGTTCGAAAAGCCTAATACTTTCGGACTTATAGTAGCTCACACCTTCGATTCTTATATTCTTTTTGAGAACCTAAAAGCCAAACAATGCGTACTAATCCAGCTGAAATATGGTTAGATAAAACTGGGTTAACACCTGAGGCTATCCATGAAAGAAAATTGAACAATGTAGATAAAATGAATCCTCTTACCTTGTCGGATTACCAAAGATTGGAAACTGCAGTTGTCAGGCTTGCTCCTTTAATACAACAAATAATACAAATTAGAAATTGAGGATCATTTTTCGTAAATCTAGGCTAATAGAAGTTAATTTCAAAAGCTGTACCATCGACTGCCTTCTTTAGGAGTAGTTGCTTTTCTCCATTTTGACCAATTACCTGGCTTGCAGCCATTCCCTCCACGAACTTTAAAGAAATAGGTTGTATTGGGACTAAGGGCATTTATCCCATATTTTATCCAGTGCCCAGAGCTCGGTCCAAAAGGAAACTGCACTCCGAAACGGTCGTCTCCTTCAGCAAATCCGTAGGCGACAAAATAGTATGAATTATTTTCAGCTACTGCGGTGAAGTAAAGTATTGCGCGGCCTGGTTTTACGTAAATTTTCCTAATCCTCGGTGTATCGCTGGGTTTTGCGTCTCTGCATTTTGCGTATACTTCATCTCGCTTGCTAAGCGTTACTATGCTAAAGAAGAAAATTATAAAAAGAAGAAAAAGACTCTTCAATAGTTTCATATATATTTTAGATTGTATTAACAGCCTAAAATCTGCGGGGATTATAGTAGAAACTTTATTATAAGTCAAGTGTTATTTCTTTTAGCGATAAACAATCGTTCACTTGAAACTAAAATTTCTGCTACAATATCTTCATGCATCTCGCATACAGAATGCGACCAAAAACCTTAGCAGATTTTGTTGGACAAGAGGAACTTGTTGGGAAAGGAAAGATTATCCGAAAAATGATCGAAGGCGATCGGCTATTTCCCATAATTTTTTGGGGTCCTCCTGGAAGCGGTAAAACCACGCTTGCCTACATCATTTCAAAAGAAACCAACTCAGATTTTCATAGCCTTTCAGGAGTAACGAGCGGGAAAGAGGATTTGCTAAAAATTGTCAAAATTGCAAAGGAAAACTACCAATATCACAGAAACACAATACTTTTTATCGATGAAATTCATAGATGGAATAAATCTCAACAAGATGCGCTTCTTCCCCATGTTGAAAGAGGCCTCATTGTTTTAATCGGAGCAACGACAGAAAATCCATCATTTGAAGTTATAAGTCCCCTTCTTTCCCGCTGCCGAGTGTTTGTTTTAAAAAGCTTAGAACCGAGCCATTTAGAGCAGATACTAATCAGAGCCTTAAAGGATAAAGAAAATGGAGTAGGGAAGTACAAAAAAGCCATTGATAATGAAGCGAAAGAACTCTTAATCAGACTTTCAGGCGGCGACGCGCGGATAATGCTCAACGCGCTTGAAATGGCTGTCACAGAGTTTAAGGATAAAAAAGTCACTGCGGATATGATCAAAGAAATATTTCAGACGAAATCTGCGGGACTCTACGATAAAAAAGCCGACGAGCACTACAACATCATAAGCGCTTTCATTAAATCTATGCGGGGATCAGATCCTGACGCCGCACTTTACTACCTTGCCCGTATGCTTGAAAACGGAGAGGATCCAAAATTCATCGCAAGACGCATGATTATTTTTGCCTCGGAGGATGTTGGACTTGCCGATAGAGGAGCGTTAATTCAAGCGAACGCGGCGTTTGAGGCAGTCCATAAAGTGGGTATGCCTGAAGCACAGCTCATTTTGGCCCATATTGTCGTGTATCTAGCCCGTGCTCCTAAATCGCGGGCAACCACAAATGCTTTAGGAAAAGCAAAAGAAGCACTATATGAATATCCAAATGAGCCGGTGCCATTGCATCTACGAAATGCGCCGACAAAACTGATGAGACAACTGGGCTATGCAAAAAACTACACATGGTCGGAGTCTTTCGTAGGTCCTTCTAAAAAACTTTCATTTCTTCCTGAAAAACTCAAGGGAAGGAAGTTCTTCCAACCTTGAATTTGTTACAATACCTCTATGCTTCTCTACAATACCTTAACCCGCAAACATGAGGAATTTAAGCCGATAGAACAGGGAAAAATTAGATTTTATCACTGCGGCCCAACTGTGTACTGGGTACAGCATATAGGAAATTTACGCGCGATGACTTGGGCCGATCTCATTCGAAGAAGCTTAACCTTTTTAGGCTATAAAGTAACGTTTGTGAGAAACTATACCGACGTTGGTCACCTCGTAAGCGACCAGGACGAAGGAGAAGATAAAATGGAAAAGGGAGCCAGACGCGAAGGCCTGACTCCAAGTCAAATCGCCGATAAATATATAAAAATTTTTAACGAGGATACACAGAAATTAAATATTATTCCTCCCGATCATGCACCTCGCGCCACCGAATTTATCCAACAAATGATCGAAATGATACAGGTTCTTCTCAAAAAAAAGCATGCTTACATCACAGAATACGCAGTGTACTTTGATATCTCGACTTTCAAAAACTACAACGAATTAAATAGACAAAAGATTGACCTAAATATAGCAGGCGCAGGAAAAGGAAAAATAGAAGACCCGGGAAAAAAACACTTTTCAGATTTTGCCCTCTGGTTTTTCAAAAAGGGCGCACACAAAAACGCTTTGCAAACGTGGCCATCACCCTGGGGAGAAGGCTTCCCCGGTTGGCATATCGAGTGCAGCGTGATGGCAAAAAGTCTCCTTGGTGAGACAATCGACATCCATATGGGTGGAGTTGAACACATAGCAGTCCACCACACCAACGAAATCGCTCAAAGCGAGTCTGCAAATGGAATCGCATTTGTCAACTACTGGCTACACAACGAGCACTTAAACGTGGAGAGCGAAAAAATGGCAAAATCAGCCGGTACTAGTTTTACTCTTTCTGATATAATAAAAAAAGGCTATGATCCTCTTGATCTTCGTTATTTTTACCTCAATGCTCATTACCGTTCAAAACAGAACTTCACATGGGAATCTCTCTCGGGAGCAA
>JACPMD010000015.1 GCA_016186235.1 Candidatus Roizmanbacteria bacterium
AAGCGTCAAGAGACCTGTGGTTGCATGGCCTAACATCCGAGAGGACGTATCTTTTTGATTTACCCTCTCATACGTAAAGGCAAAATTCCCAAAACATGTAGTCACTGCCAATATACTCACCGCGACCAACAAACTCCCGGCAGATGTCTGATCTATATTTGAACTTTGGATAAAATTCTGGATGCTCGAATAAGAAGGGACGAGAAGAATAAGAACGATGATATTTTTAATCAAATTCTCCCAATAAATAGTCTTCATATTAATAAGTATACATGATGTTAAATCTATTTTATTCCACTCCCGAGATGGAAGCTGAAAGACGCTCACGTCTGATCAGTAATACTTATTGACAAATTGTAATACATATTATAGTATAGTAATACTATGCTAGGTTATTCAACCGTTACACAAAAAGGCCAGATAACTGTTCCTGCTGATATTAGAGAAGAGCTTGGTTTACTTCCCAGGCAAAAAGTAGTGATCATTATGCAGGGAGATTCGGTATTTATAAAGCCGGTGGCAAATTTTTACACACTTCGTGGTTCAGTAAAGTCAAAAAGGCGACCAGCAGATTATAAACGCATGCGAAAAAACTTCATAGAACACTTGACCAAACGAAAAGTATATGAAAAAATTAGTCGTTGACACGAACGTATTTTTACGATTCCTTACCAACGATATTCCCAAACAAGCGGTTCGAGTTGAAAAACGTTTTAAAGAAGCTGAAAAAGGTAAACTCCAATTAATTGTTTTACAAATCACTGTAGTTGAACTTTTATTTCAACTGCAACATTGGTACGATCTTAATAAAAGCCAAGCGGTAGAAAAACTGATACGGCTTTTTTCTCCAGCCTGGCTTGAGATAGACTATAAAGACGCAGTTTTTGAAGCTTTAAATAGATATAAAAACAGCACAATAGATTTTGTAGATCTGCTTATTTGGGCTATATCCAGAAAAAACAAACTGGCTGTGTTATCTTTTGATAAAGATTTTGACAAACTTGAACCAAAACTTCGTTTGAATCCATAAAGTTGTAAAATCGGTTGAAATTATGACGACAAAGAAGACAAAAGAAGAATTGTTAGACAAGATGCTTTCCATCATCAGAAAAAATCTTGGGATTCGGCCCTCGGAAATTAATCGTTTATTAAAAATTCCTCATACCTTGCCTCTTCGCAAGACTCTTCTCAAAAGAGGTTTGATAAGAAAAGAAAAAAGAGGAGCAGCGGTTTACTATTATCCTCAAAAGTCGTAAAATCTGTCTCAATAATATGGAAAATTCGAAGCTGTTAACAACTATAGTATTGAGCCTACTAAGTGGTATAGCAGGTTCTGTAATTGGAGCTATCATAGGTTCAATAGCTACTTTAAAAGCTGCAAAGATTAGCCTAGATGGTTTATACAAACAGGGGAAAGAAGAGAGAAGGATAGAATCTAAAAAGAAAAATTTGATAGTTATACACTCATTAATTAAGGAACTAAAGGAAAACCAATCAATATCTAAAGATCTACCAAATAATCCCTTCAAGCATATTGTAATGAGTCGAGAGGCATGGTCAATTTATAAAGGAAATATTTCATTCATGACTGAAAAATTGCAAATAAATCTACCTTTAACATATGCTCTAATTGCTGAATACAATTCAATCCTAGAATATGATAGAGCATATCTTAGTCATGGAGAAGGTTACAATAACGAAAAAATAGCGAAACGGGCAGAAAAATTCAGAGATAATGTTGACAAAGTCATTAATGAATTAGAAAAAATGCGTTTACAGATAGAAAAGAAATAATCAAATTATGGATACATTTGTAACAGTTTTATTATTGTCTATTTTTTTAGCATTAGGATTTGGTAGTTGGCGAGATTGGTTTAAGCCCGAATTTGAAGAAGAATTAGATGAAAAAGAGATAGGTTGGGTAGGAAACAAGATTGTGGCTATAATAACTTGGTTTTTTCTTCTTTACACTATTTTAATATGCTTCGTAATTATAAAAACTTTATGGAGACTAGCATAAGCCATGAGAAAAATTGTTGTATTTAATTTGGTTTCGTTGGACGGGTATTTTGCAATTAGGTTCGCTGATTGGCAACGTAATAGTCGAGAAGCTTTCTAATCATCGCTTGATATGAAGCCCTATATTTTCTTGCTTTCGCCTTAAAGAAATTCAGACTTTTTTGAGTAAGAGTTAGTGTCACCTTTATCTTTTTCTCATTCAAACTCAAATCCTGTGGGCTTGGTAAAAAATCATCGATCACCCGTGCTTCAATTGGTTCATTTGTGTATTTTATTTTGTTTTTCATAGATATTTTTGCCTTTCCTCCAGTAACCTGCCCCGATTATTCGAATGCGGTTACGTCGGTAGGTAAAGCGAACTGTTAAAATAGCCCCTTTCACTCTCCCGAAACAATAGTAACGTTTTTCCTCTCCACTATGAGCCAAATCCTGCGCAATTATACGTTTGGGATCGATAAACGCATATTGTGCAGTTTCAAAACTCGCACGGTGCTTTTTAATATTGGTGCTATTCTTATCTTCATCCCACTCAAAAGTGGTATTCATACATATATTACCATACTACCATATATTTTGCCATATATAAATTATAATGACATGGAGTTGATATACTTTCTCTATGTATCCTCTCACGAAAACGATACAGTTTCGGATATCCAATAGTTGACAGTTGGGATAGTCCAGAGGATAAGGGAGTAATGTTTCATACCGGAGCGGCAATCATCGAAGTGATGACTCCACGTAAAGGACTTGTTCCTCCTGTTCAAGCTGCTAGTCTATCTCTCATGGTTGAAGATGTATGGTCTTTATGGGAAAAGTTGAAGGATCATCCAAATATTCTGAAAGCCTTGAGTACTATTCCTAGCTCGTGGGGAGACGTAGGATTTAAGATTGCTGATCCGGAAGGATTTCAAATCACATTTTTTACTCCCTTTTCAAAAAAACCAAAATGAAAAGTTTGATTCTTTTTATTCTGAATCTTCCTTTTACTTTAACCGGTATTGTCCCAATAATTCTGTCTGGTCCGTATGATCTTAGACTTATGAAAAATCCATCTACTTTGGTTTTTAAGGTAAAAAGTTTTTGGTGGTCTTTCGGCTACATGAAGAATGCTCGTGCGATGACAATTGGACATATTATTTTACTTGGCCCAAAAGTGTTAAACAATGATTTTGAACATGAACTTATCCACGTCAAACAGTGTGAAAGATATCCGATGATTTATCCACTTCTCTATCTTTATGAGCTGCTTAAAAACGGTTACCGGAAAAATCGCTTTGAAGATGAAGCTTACTCATTATCCAAAAGTGTTTATAAAAAATAGCTTAAGATTTTGATTTTAGAAATCCTCCTACGCATAAAGCTTCGGACGGACAAGAAAAGAAATTATGGCGTCGTATATTAGACATCTAAAGTTTTTGCTATAATCATGATCAAATAAAGTTATGAACTACAGGAAATTTGGTCGAATGAATTGGAAAGTAAGCGAGGTAGGTTATGGTATGTGGGGAATGGGTGGACAATGGGGAGGAACAGACGATACTGGCGCGATGTCAGCATTGCATAAAGCTGTTGACTTGGGCGTTAACTTCTTCGATACGGCTTGGGTTTATGGTAACGGTCATAGTGAGCAACTCCTTGGCAAATTAATCAAAGATTATAAGGATAAAAAACTGTATATAACGAGCAAAATTCCTCCTAAAAATTTTAAGTGGCCGATGGAACCACAATACAGATTAGAAGATACTTTCCCAACTGAGCATATGTTGGAGTATACAAAGAAAAGCTTGGCAAATCTCGACCTCCAGTCTCTTGATCTGATCTTACTTCATGGCTGGGATGATGCTTGGGCAAATGATAAGCGCTGGCAAGAAAGCGTAAAAGAGCTTAAAAAACAAGGTCAAATCAAAGCCTTTGGAGTAAGTATCGATCGTTGGGAACCAGAAAATGCTATACAAGTAATCAAAACCGGAATGATCGATGCAGTAGAGGTGATCTACAACATCTTTGATCAGGCTCCCGAGGATAAACTTTTTTCCGTTTGTAGAGAATTTGATGTAGCAGTAATAGCTCGTGTACCTTTTGATGAAGGAACTTTAACCGGTACCCTAACTCTTGACTCTAAATGGCAGAAGGGCGACTGGCGAAATAAATATTTTAGCCCAGAAGTTCTAAAGGCGAGCGTTGAACATGCAAAAACTTTAGAAAAAGATGTTCCTAAACATATGACTATGTCAGAGATGGCTATAAGATTTATTCTTTCAAATCCAGATGTGTCTACCACAATCCCAGGGATGCGCCGCGTGGAAAATGTCAAAGCTAATATCGCTTCAAGCGAAAAAGGAAAGCTCGATCCGTTACTGATCAAAAAATTGCGCAGCCATCGCTGGGATCGAAAACCCTCTCCAAACGCTGGGTAATAATAAAAATTATTAGAGAAATAATTGCTTTTAATCCTTCAACTACGCTCAGGATAGAACCATTTGATTTTACTTGATGGATATTGTGCCGGGCCAACGAAAAGTATTAGGGTAAACGCTTTAAAATTTGAACTGGACCTGAAGAGACGCATGTAGTACGTCTGCTAATCGTTTAAGAAATGAAAGAGAAGGTATAGTTTTTGCATTTTCTACTCGAGAGATCACCGATTGTTTGGTATTTAGTTTTTTTGCAAGCTCTTTTTGTGTCAATCCTTGTTCAAGTCTCGCTTTAATTAAAGCTCTTGCAATCTGATATTCTAATTCAGATTCTTTATAAGCTTTTCTAAAAACAGGATCTTTCATTAATTGTTTCTTATGTGTTTGAAAATCCATATATCTATAGAATATCACAATTTTGCGATAATACAAGTAGCAAATTTATGACAACTTTTTTCGCGAGTTATACTCCTTTAGCCTTTCTAAGGCTACTTTAATTTCTTTCTTATCAGTTTTTTGCTTTTTCTTTTTAAACGCGTGTAAGAGGAGAAAACTTTGTTTTTCTTTTGTTATGTAGAAAATACGAAGACTGTCAGAACCAAGAATACGCAATTCCCAGAGAGGAATTTCAATAAGTTTCTTTGCGTGAGGTAGTCCAACTTTGATACCGAATTCTTCTAATAATTCGAGCGTTCTTGTCACTTTGGACCTTGCTTTTTCTTCAAGAGAATTTATAAACTCTTCTACTGGTTTGCTACCAACGGAAGATTCATAGTATTCTATATGCCATTTAATTTGCATATATTTACTCCAATTATATCAATCACATTGGTTAGAACGACTGATATAATTTCTTTATGTATCCTCTCACAAAAACGATACAGTTCCGCTTTAAAATGTATCCAAAAGATTTCTACAAAGTAAGAGAGTTTTATGAAAAAGTGTTAGGCTATCCAATAGTCGATAGCTGGGACACACCGGATGATAAAGGAGTCATGTTTAATACCGAAGCAGCAATAATTGAGGTGATGACTCCTCGGAAAAATTTTGTTCCTCCCATTCAAGGAGTCTGACTATCTCTCATGGTTAAAGACGTATGGGCTTTGTGGGAAAAGCTAAAAGATAATCCTAATATTCAAAAACCATTAAGTTCTTCTCCCAGCGAATGGGGAGATGTAGGATTTCGGATTGCAGATCCAGAAGGTTTTCAGATAACATTTTTTATACCAAATTCGCAAAAACCATAGAGATTTTTTATGACGTGGCAACTATTTTTAGGACTAAGCATTTCTGCTGAGGTAGCGGGAAGATTAATTCAAAGAGTAATACTTCGTGATGATAAAAGTGATCCTGTTGCTTATGCCATTGTTTTTCAGCTGCTTGGCGGTACTGTAATTGGAATATACGCTCTTCTTACCGGTTTCACCCTTCCCAATCTTCAGCCTATTTCACTCAATCTTGTCTTAATGCCCATACTTTTTGGCTCTGCAAATATTTTTATTTTCAAATCTTTACAGCTTACCGAAGCGTCTATTTTTAC
>JACPMD010000075.1 GCA_016186235.1 Candidatus Roizmanbacteria bacterium
ATCGAGTAAACGTAAATACATAGTCAGCTTCGTTAGGATCGGTGGTACGAGTCACGTTTGGTTTTAAGTAATAGAATGAGGAAAGCGGATCTCCCTCAACAAATAGTGTATAGTGCCGTGTAGGATCATCGAGATTATTGTTAAGCCATTGAGCTGCTTCTTTGAAGCTTAAACCCCAATAGTCAGTCTCATAATTTTCAGAAGCACCTTTCAACCCGCCAATAAAAGCATTGTAATAAAAGTATTCATATGGATGGAGTCGGATCATCTCTAATGTGGTAAAGACTAAAGTAACGAATACAAAAATAGCCAAGAGCACTTTTTTTTTATTGAATAACCAGCTCAATCCATAGACCGCAAAGATAATCGTAGGAATCGTAAGGAAGAGGAATTGACGCCAAGAATCATAGAGAGTGGGCTTGAGGAGTATGATAAGAGCAAACGGGATATAGTAAAGGCAGAGAAGATACGCAAAGATAAATTTCTCCCAGTTACTACCTTTTACTAGCTTGAGAAACATGGCGATATTTCCCAAAAGAAAGAGAAACAGTATTCCTTCTGGTATGGTGATAAACATCGATTTTGGCAGATAGTACCAAGGGAGAGGAAAATACAGGTTCGAGTAAAATTTCCCTTCAAAAAGAACGCCTGCATTCCAAGGATATGCTTGAGCACTGCGAAAAATATCTACGAGTCCTGTGACCGGATGTTGGAGTAGGTAAGGATGAGTAAGATGGAGCGTTATGAGAATAAAAACAACAGAAATGCATTGAAGAAAAAAAATATTCCTCATGGGAAGACGACGTACATGCGCGTACCACAAAAGAAACAAAAAGTTTAGTCCGGCTATATAAATAAAAAGTTGCCTCTGGCTTATCGTTAAGCCTAAAACTACTCCAAAAATAATAGATTTTATTATGGTCTGTTTTGTTTTTACGTAATATATAAAGTAAGCAAGCGATAAGGTAAAAAAGAGGGCGGTTGGGAGATCGATCGCATTGAGAAACATGTTTCCGTAAAAACGGGGAAATATCAAAAGGAAAACCATCGCTATAAAACCATAGACCCTGGATAATAATTTAGAAACTATTACATAGATGAGAAGAAAGATAGGAAGTGCAAAAAGAGCTCTTGTAAGATGTACTATTTCATAAGAAAAGCGCTCGAAGAAAACCGTCACAAAGGCAAAAATGACATCGAAAAATACGCCGTGTCCTCTAATGTGGTAAGGCGTAGGGACAAATTCACCCAAGTTAAGGTTATGTGGTATACGAAGAAAGTTCAAGAGTTCTTTGGCGTAGTAGGCTCCTACATTAAAAAAAATCTTTTCGTCCCAAGCAATACCATAATCCTGATAGGTTAAAAAGATGAGGAAAAAAAAGAGAAAGAAAAAAAGTAGTTCAAATACATGGCGCTTAACGAAAGCGAGAGGCCGTTTCATGAAAAAAGTATATCAAAAGGTGACGTCGGTTATTTTTTTGCCACTGCGACGAGGTTTCCCGGATACATCTTTATTTTTAGACGACCGACCTTTGCAATATTTAGGAGATTTATAAGAGGTAACTTTATAAAGTTAGGAATAGGAAAAAGATGAATCCAATAGGAGAGATGGTGAATATTGAAAGAGCTTTTTGTTTCTAAGACTTTAAATTTGTGTTTCTCAAAAATTTTTTTCATCATTTCTTTACTAAAAAGATACGTATGCTCTATATCGATGATCGGACTTTTTTCGCCCATAAGTTTATTTGTGAGAGCTCCAGCGTCGTGATTTAAAAAGAGCATGAAACCGTCCTTTTTTAGGATTTTGTAGCATTCTTTTAGCATTCCGTTTGGATCAGGTATATGGTCAAAGGTCTGAAGACAACAGATGACATCAAAAGAATTTTTTCTGAATTGTCCGCGTTTAAAAATATCAATAATAATATTTTTCTTAATCCTCGCTTTAGCTTTTTCAACAGACTTTTTTCCCGGTTCGACGCCATAGACTTCTTTATATCCTTGGCTCAAAGCTTCTTCGAGAAAAAAACCATTGCCGCAGCCAATTTCAAGAAGTCTGTCTTTATTTACTCCGTACCTTTCTAGCTCTTTTAGATAAAATCCGTACGTTTCTCTCAAATTCTCAAGATGTTCGTCATAGGCAGTAAAGCTCTTTTTATAAAGTTTTTCTATTTTGTCGTATTCGAGAATCGGATTTGAATATATGAGTCCGTCATCTTTGCATTTCACCATTCTGTAATGAATGCGGTCGGGGAGGCGACGAGCGGAAAATGTGCGGGAATTAATAGTATGTATGTCAAAGTTTTCTGGGTAGAGAACTGTAAAATTATTTTTTCCACAGATTGCGCAGGTCTGAGTTATCATTTTTTCTAATATATTGTATACTACTCAACGTGAATAATCCTAAGGGGGAAGCGCTAAGAAAACAACTTCGTTTGAAAATAGTAGAGTTCGCTTCAAAGACACCAACCGCTCATCCTCATATAGGGAGCTGTATGTCCTGTATCGACATTCTCATTCAAACGCTCCTCAGCGAAATGAAAGCAAAAGACAAATTCATCCTGTCCAAAGGCCACGCTTCCTTGGCTTTATATGTAGTTTTGAATTATTTAAAACGAATATCGACAAAAGAACTGCAGACGTATTTTCAAGAGGGAACACAATTTGGTATCCATACCCCGTCGACGTTGCCTAAAGACATTCCTTTAGCTACTGGGAGTTTAGGTCATGGGTTATCGTTTGCTTCGGGTTTAGCAAAAGGATTTAAGCTTCGCTTCAAAAAATCTGCTCCTAGAGTTTTTTGTCTTATATCAGACGGAGAATGTAATGAAGGGTCGGTCTGGGAAGCAGCACTATTTGCAAGCCATCACCAGCTGGATAATCTGATTGTTTTGATTGATAAAAATGGTTTTCAGGCTTTTGGAAAAACTTCAGAGGTTCTAGGAGATGCTGCTAGTGCTTCGAAATGGAAATCTTTTGGATTCAATGTTGTTTCATGCGATGGGCATGATTTAAAAGAGATTGAGAAAGCATTTAGAACCTTGCGGAGAATGAAAAACAAAAAACCCAACTTTCTTATTTGTAACACAACTAGAGGCAAAGGAATTAAAGCTATAGAAGATAAAGTTGAATCCAACTATACAGCTATTGTTGGAGAGTTTTATAAAAAAGCTCTTAAGGATATTGAAAAATTATGAGATACAAATTTGCCGAAGTTTTTCAAAGAATTGCAAAAAAAGATAAAAAGATTGTCTTTATGACGGGCGATCTTGGCTTCCACGCATTTGAAAAACTGCGCGATGAGCTGGGGGAACGGTTTATCAACGCAGGAGTAGCAGAGCACAACATGGCAACTGCCGCCGCGGGGATGGCCTACGCGGGTTTAAAACCCTGGATCTATAGCATAGCTCCTTTTGTGACGATCAAAGTTCTTGAGGAGATACGAAACGATATTTGTTTACCTAATCATGACGTTAAGATCGTCGGTTTAGGCGGAGGATATGACTACGGCATCGCCGGCCCGACTCACCATGCGATAAATGACGTTGGTATCATGATGACTCTTCCCAACATGAGGATTTATGCGCCAGGGTCTGCTGAAGATCTCGAAGAAATCATGAAAAAAATGAACAAAGAAAAAGGACCTACGTATCTACGCTTGACCAAAGCAGAGAAGATTCCGGTTGCGGTTTCAAAATATTCGCCGGTTAGAAGAATCGTTACTGGAAATAAAGTGACAGTGGTTGTCTTAGGATCTATTCTCAATAGATTATTGCTCGCAAAGGGAGTGGATGTTTGGTTGGTGTCAGAGATGCCATTTCTCATACCACAAGATCTCAAAAAGTCGATTCAGAAAACTAAAAGAGTAGTAGTTCTTGAAGAACATGTTGAGGTAGGGGGGCTTGGCCATTATTTTCACCACCTGCTTTTTGAAAATAATATTATGGTCAAAAAATTCTTACATCTTTTTGCAAAAGGTTATATCTCCCATCGTTATGGTAGTAGAGATTTTTACTTAAAGGAAAACGGGTTAGATAAAGAAAGCATTGCAAAAGCGCTTATGCGTCTTTGATTATTAGACCCTTATCTAATAAAATTCTCACTTAAAATCCGTATTTATTTTCGCTGTATCCTATTCTTCTTCTTGTCAAACAGCAGGAAAAATTTTATATAAACTTGACATACAATTTAAATTTGCTATAGTTGAGTCATATGTTATATTCACCCTCAATTCCGGCAAAAAAAATGCAGAGAGAATACAAAAAGGTATTTGAGAAAGCAAATAAGATCAAAAAG
>JACPMD010000081.1 GCA_016186235.1 Candidatus Roizmanbacteria bacterium
AAAAAAAAACGCCTTCCTCTCTTTACTTCTCTACGTATGAATGAATTGAGATCGGTCAAAAATTTAGTATCGATTCCGCCGTTTGGAACAAGAAGTGAACCGCCTACCGATATAATGATTGGTTTGTTGTTAGGAAATGTCATATCCAAAAAAAACCCCGCCTTCGGCGGGGAAATAATGATGTTTCGCTAACATGTAGCGATATCAACTTGAATAAAAAGATTCTTACTCATACCTTTTATAGAGTATACCCAAAATTTTGACAAAAATCAAGCATTTGAGTACAATACTGCCGTGAGAAGACTTAGAATCACGATCACGATTAGCAAACACCTCCTTGAAAAAACAGACAAGCTTATCGATCACAGAAAAATAAGAAACCGCTCCCACGCGATAGAATATATTTTGAGTCAACACTTCCAAAACAGAGTAGAAAAGGCAGTCATACTCGCCGGAGGAAAAGGAACCAAGCTCCGTCCTTATACCTATGAGATGCCAAAATCTCTTCTCCCAATAAAAGGGTATCCCCTTTTAGAGTATCTCATACGAAATTTAAAAAAGAATGGAATCTCCGACATTATTATTTCGATAGGTCATTTAGGTAAAAAAATAAAAGAGTATTTTGGTGCTGGGGAGAAATTTGCCGTCAATATTCGCTATTCAGAAGAAGATCGACCTCTACAAACAGGTGGGGCCCTTCTTAAGGTCAAAAAAATGCTCGATCAAGAACCTTTTTTAGTCGTCTATGGAGATATATTGAGCAATTTTAATTTCAGCGATCTAATCGAGTTTCATAGAGAACAGAATGCTGTTGCATCTATTGCTTTAACCACTATTGATCATCCGGCAGAATTTGGTCAGTTAACGCTCCACGGAAGAAAGCTTGTTCATTTCTACCAAAAAACGAATACGTCTCGAGTCAAAAGTTATCTCATTAATTGCGGAATCTATCTATTTGAACCTCAAATTTTCGAATATCTGCCAACCGGCAAAACGAGTTTCCTTTTGGAAGATGTAATTGAAAAACTGATTCGGGAGAAAAAAGTGAATGGATTTGTATTTGAAGGTCAGTGGTTTGACGTTGGAGATCCAAAGAATTATGAAAGAGCTATCAAAGAATTCCACCTCCAAAGCCAAAAATGAGCTCTACCACTTTGACAATAAGGTAAGACAAGATGAGTAAAATAAATCCAATTAGGGCGCTGGTTATTTTTGCACGCGCGCTCTTTACCTTTTCAGGATCTCCAGCCGACATCATATAGTTAAATCCGCCCCAAACCAAGATCAAAAATAAAATAATTGCGGCGAGCGGGACTAAAAACCCTACCAACTTATTGATAAGATCACCAAGCGTCTGTATATCTGAAGAAAGTGGGCCTTCGATACATTGCGGAGGATCGCCAAAACAAATTTTTTGAGCGAGTAACATGTTAGTGGGCCGCTAAATTCGTCTGATCTTGCTTACCTGTAGTCAACGGTATCTTGTCAGTTGGAAGAGACTTTAAAGCTTCTTGGGCCTTTTGAGCTTCATCAGAAAGTTTTTTCTCCGCTTGCGGGCGAACATCCTCAATAACTTCGTGTACATTTTTTGCAGCGCATTTGGAACATACTTGAGTAGAATTTTTTACCACTTCTGAGGTGAAGTGATTTCCGCAGGTTTCGCAGAAGAAATTTTTCGTTGCAGATACCTGGACCGAGTCTTTTGCTACAAGCTCAACTTTTTCTACGTTGAAAACAAAGTTATCTCCGTCGAAGTCGACGACGATTTGATCTCCTGGTTTTACCTTTTTTTCGATGATTAATGACGAAATCGGATTTTCGATAAGTTTTTGGATTGCGCGACGCAGAGGCCTTGCTCCATAAATTGGATCAAACCCCGCTCGAACAATTTCTTTCACCGCAACGTCTGTATACATAAATCCAATCTCTTGATCTTCAAGAAGTTTTCCAACTCCTTTGAGTTGCAGTTTAACAATCTCTAGCATGTGTGAGAATTTCAACGGTTCAAAAACAATCGTTTCGTCGAATCGATTAATGAGTTCGGGGCGGAAGAACTTCCGTAGTTCAGCCATTACTTTGTCCTTTATGAGATCGTAGCGTTTTCGATCAACCTCTTCATCTACTTTTGTTTTTTCATGTATTTCTTTTTCAAGAGGAAAATTCTCTCCAAAGTAATCTTTTAGCGTTTTTGATTCCCACGGTTTATCGCTTGTTCGATACCATACTTTTTCACCTGAAATAATGATTTCCTTTCCATCTGGCGCGAATGTATGTACATCCCAATGACCTGTAGGTAAGGTGTCTTTCGCTGACTTTTCGGTTTTAAAATAATCCTTAAGATAACCCGTCTGCCAATCTTTCGTTCCTTCTTTGCGAACCCAATATCTATCTTTATACGAAACGATTTCTTTTTCGTCCGGGCTAAACGCGTGGGTCTTCAATTTTACAGTAGGAAGTTGTTCTTCCGGAGCGTCAGGTAGGGCATTTACAACAAAACTGTCTTTAAAGTAATCAATAAGCGTCGTCATTTTCCATGTTTTAGCTGTTGTGGATGTTCTCAAATGAAGAGTTTTGCCTTTAGTGATCACTTCAACTCCTTTTGAGGAAATAGCGTGCGTCTCAAATCCATGGATCGGAAAGTCTGCTTTTTTCTTGTCTGTCGAATCAGTAGGCTCAATTTCTTGACCGGCAAAATAGTCTAAGAGCATTCCTTCTTTCCATGCCTGATTTCCACCAGGTACAGAGTCGCGTTCAAAATACTTTGACCCAATGGTTAATATTTCTCTTCCTCTTGGAGAAAATGTGTATGTTGACAAAACAGGAGGCTCTTCAACCTCGGTTTTTCCGCTTTTTAATAGTTCGTCTTGAATCAAACCTGTTCCAATATTGGACGTACAGATGACGACGGTATTTTTGAACGAAATGACGTGCCCTTTATTATCGGTAAGCCTTCCATCGTCCAATATCTGAAGGAGAATATTAAATACGTCAGGATGGGCTTTTTCAACCTCGTCAAAAAGTACTACGGTGTAAGGTCTTCTTCTTACCGCCTCTGTCAACTTTCCTCCTTCTTCATAGCCAACATATCCAGGTGGAGCACCGAGGAGTTTCGCAACTTCGTGTCTCTCCATGTATTCTGTCATGTCAAAGCGCACCATCGCCTCTTCTTGACCAAAAAGAATCTCTGCTAATGTCTTTGCCAACTCTGTTTTACCAACGCCTGTGGGGCCTAAAAATACAAAGCTCCCGATCGGCCTTTGTGTTGACTTTAACCCCGCGCGTCCTCGCCTCACCGCTTGCGCAACTGAACTCACAGCCCTTTCTTGATTAATGAGTCTCTTATGCATGATCTTTTCAAGATTGGCAAGCCGTTCTAACTCAGATTCTGTAATTTTAGAGATAGGGATGCCTGTCCAACGCGATACGATGTCTTTAATAATCTCGACGCTTACTGCGCTTGTCGTTTGGCCTTTCTTTAGATTGTATTGGTCTTGTTTTTCTTTATGAGTAGATTGAACATCGTCAAGTTTCGAGCGTAGAATTCGGGCTTTTACCCTATCACCG
>JACPMD010000068.1 GCA_016186235.1 Candidatus Roizmanbacteria bacterium
ACATATGAGTGAGCGCCCAAAAGAAAGCGTTTTGCATTTAGAACAAAACAAGATCTTCCATCCTTTTGGAAGTATCACTTCATTACCAAGTTTCACAGAGATTAGTCAACCTCGTTGGCATGATCCATTACCTATTGAGGTACCATTTGAGTTTATGGGAGTAGATGGAACTTTCCTTTTGTCTCCTACCCGACCCAGCCAACCTCCATATGAACTTATAGCCTGGGCAGAAATTGGTCTTTATTCGGAAGAAGAATTTCGCAGAATTCGTTCTTTTGTAATAGCTTACGAAATAAATGGACTAAAATTTTTCCATAGATTAAGTATAAATTCTGACGGTCGCAACGCTGAAAATATAATTGATTGGATCCGTCAACACGGCGCATACTCACTTGAACCGTTAAATTCTCTCGAAAATGGGCAGCCTACATGGGATATTTATCTTCCTGCTGATATTGCTAGATTAGCTAAAATTGAAGCCAAAGTAATAAAAGATGAACTACCGCCATTTTCTGGCTCTTGGCAAAAGAAAGTTAAAAGTTAAATATATTTTTTTAGATGCTACTAAACAAATTGTATAACCAAAAAGAACCCTCAGTAGAATCTACGTTAAACTCTTTATTACAAATAATGGATAAATTAACTTTCATAGAGCGTGCGCGGATAGTTTATCAATATAATGACGAGCCAAAGTTTTTCCAATTTTTTACTCAATTTACTCATCCAGTAAAGAATAAAAATGAGTCAAGTTCCGCCAGAACGACAGCCGGAACCTCTTTTTTTTCAGAAGATTTAGCATTGTTAAAGTCTATTGGAGAGGCTATCGAGCGCTATGCTTCAAACGCATACAATAGCACAGATATAATAAAAGGATCATACGAATCTTTAAAGAAAGACGCTATCAATCCTTACGATTTTAATTACTTTACTCAAGAGCAGCTAAAGCAAAAACTATTCAGGAGATTTAATTTTGATTCTTCCACTCTTTTTGGTTGGGTTTGGGTGAAATCTCTCACGCAAAATATTGAAAAACTTATGCCTGCACATCTCATCTATTATTCTTACCAATTTAGTAAAGAAGAAAGGATGATAGAAGTACCAGTTAGTACAGCTGATAATAGAATCCAGTTTATTTTAGATATGATAAGACGCTATCGTCTAGAGCTTTATATTGTTGATCTAACAACAGATCTTATGGTTCCTAGTTTTGTGAGCATCGTTGTCGACAGATCAGGTATCGGTCAGGCAATTCACGTAGGATTAAAGGCCGGTTTCAATGTTGTAGAAGCACTGATCGGAGCTATTGAGGAATCATTTTTGGCGCGGCAATGGATGAGAACCATTTATGAAGATGAGTATGAAAAATATAAAAGTATTGTGCCTGAACATATAGAATCCCATGAAGAGCGAGGTATGTACTGGTATCCAGTTGAACAAATTGAAAAGCTCAACTACTGGATCAGGCAGAAACCAAAAGAATTACGATGGCCTATCTCAAAAAGAAAAATATCACATGCTGCAATACTTCGAAAATTCATAGATATATTTAAGAAAAATAAATACGAGGTCTACTATGTTGATATAACGCCAAAAGAATTACAACATATTCCATTTAAAGTAGCGAAAATTATTATCCCAAAACTTGCGCCTCTTTACTTGACAGAGTACTTTCCGCATTTAGGTACTAAAAGACTTTATGAGGTTCCAGTAAAAATGGGATATAAGAAGCAGGTGAAGAGTTTGAATACAATTCCAAACCCCATGCTATAACTATGGCAACCAAAAAACTAGAAGACAAATTTCCATTCATGAATCTTTCTTTATCTCAAAAATTTCATCAAGATACGAAACATAAAACTTTGAACAAAACTTTAGATGTTGAAGATTGGCCAAAAGAATGGACAGAGATAAACTACAAAGGATATCCTCGATTTGAGAAGATTCCATTGACAAAGCCTAAGAAGTTAACCACTGATTCGTTTGACCAAATTCTCAAGGAAAGAAGCTCAAGCAGGAATTTCAGCTCAAAACCTATGACTTTCGATCAGCTATCTATTTTACTCTATTATACTGCTGGTTTAAAAGATGATAAAGAAAGACGTTTTTATCCGTCTGCAGGTGCTCGTTATCCTACAGAAATCTACCCCATTGTATTTAATGTAACAGGAATAAAAACAGGTATTTATCACTATCATGTCCGGGAACGAAGTGAAATACAAGGATAGAGGATACAGACATGTTATGATGGAGACAGGCATTATGACACAAAACATTCATTTGGTGAGCCAAGCGTTACATTTAGGATGCTGTGCGATCAGTGGATTTATTGATGATTGTATAAATAAACTATTAGATATAGATGGTCGAGAAGAATCTGTTACTACTGTACTTGCAGTCGGAAATAAAAAATAGAGCTTCGATATAGTATAATAGATCCTTGCTATGCCATTTGAGACTCTTTCGAGACTTCTTTATCGAACTCCTATGATAGTCGGAGTAAGAGAACACTACTATCGGGATCTGATGAAACAAGTAAAAAGTGGTGTTTTAGAAGAAAAACTTCCTTTTGCCTCTAAAAACATGTATGAATGTTGGGTCAACTACGCTCCCCATTTTTTTACGGGACTTCGCGTTGCCTATGATATGCTTCTCCAAAGAGGACATAGGCCAGAAGATTTACTACAATTTGCCGAGAACAAATTTAGGGTAGTCAGATACTATACACAGATTTTACTCCCTGGTGCATATTTGGACCGGACCATACAAGATAGGGATAAATTTCATTTTTTAAATAACTTTGCAAAAACAGCTGAATCAGTTCTTCAAAGCGTAGGATATAATGATGACATCGGCCCTTTATTTACTTTTGAGCTGACAGAAAAAAGAAAGATTTCAATCGGAAGACTTATTCAGGCCTTGAATGAAGCCTGCGAATCTATTTATTTTGGAGATCAACCTGTAGGTTTTCCATCATTTGGACTCGATACTTCTGCCATGCATGACTATTATGTCTTATTCAAGGATTTCGATCTGAACTTAGGTCAACACAAGTTTCAAGATATGGGAAGAGTTCAAACAATAGTGACTTACGATAAGCATGCTGTTCCTCCCTACAGAATTTTTTTGATAGACCAATATGCACAGTTATTTTATCATCGAGAGTGGATAAATAAGGACAAACCTTATAATTTGGAAAAAGGCGCTCCACCTATTGAGTATATGACGCACGGTGGAGTTAGCATGGACGGAAAACAATTATCAACTGACCAAATAAACGAACTAACAGAAAGGGTGATTAATATCATTCTTCAAATTAGAGAGGAGAGAAAATCTATGAAGCCTCAAGAGTTAAATCTAGAATACTGTGCTAGCCAATCTGGGGTTATAGCAAATATGAATGGAGCGCTGGGAAGAGAATGGCAATTGTCTAAAGAAGCAAAAGAGAGTATTTTTACTAACCGGTACGTAGATTCACTCAAAAAAGAATGGGAACTCAAATATGGATTTGAAGTAGCACTCGAAGCAATCAAAAGATCAATTGAGTGGGCAAAAAAGGGAAGCGCCTAAATTTTACAGAATAATTACACATAAGTATGTTAGTATTAATATATATGAAAGGAGGTGGATAGACATGACTTCACCTGAAGGAAGACCATTTGTACGAGGATCAAATAAATCAGGACCTTTTGCCGCAGACTCAGCTTGTGGAGGCAGTTGTGCAGGTGGATGCGGCACGGGTGGTGGTAGCGATTGTGATGCAGCAGATCTTGGAGTAAATAGACTAAAAAGGCCAGTGAATCAAGTACGACCACTAGTAAAACAACCAATAAGACCAACGCCTAAATAACGATAAGGTTTCCTAAAATTTGTTGATAAGAAAAATCGCCAATACTTCTGCATTTGGTACAATTAATTTTCTACTTTTTAGGTACTTAATTTTTTGTAAATCACCAGATGTCTTGATAAAATAATTAAAAAAGAGTATTATGATTAATATTATTTATTAGAAGCAGGGAGGTGAGTAAATATGCCTTCACCCGAAAGACCGTTTATAAGAGAAGCAAGACCATTTGTACGAGGCCCAAATAGTGGAGGACCTTTTGCTGCTGACTCGTTTTGTACTAGTTATCCAAGTCCAAGTTGTGACTCATGCGACGCAGCAGATCTTGGAGTAAGAAGATTGAGACAGCCACAAAATCCAGTACGACCACTAGTAAAACAACCAGTAAGACCAACGCCTAGATAACGACGAAGTTTTTGGCTAAATGTAACTAAAATGCGGAATTTTTTAATCCGCTTACTTCTTTGAGATAGTTTAGTCTTCATATAATTTCACCCAATATCTATATAGATTTTAAGACATCGAGTTATTTGAAAAAAGTTTTGATAAAAAAGTTACCCTTTCGGGTATTTCCTCCCC
>JACPMD010000069.1 GCA_016186235.1 Candidatus Roizmanbacteria bacterium
AAAAAAAGAGTCATCTGAGCTTTATGAAAAAAGTATTCATTCACGAGAATACCGAGCAGAATAAACGCAATACCCAGAATGATGCTGAGGCGTCGGGGAGCTGCCTTTAATCTAGCGTTCATTATTCTCAAAAAATTGCTGAAAAGGTCGAATGCTTGGCTAATTTTTGCTGGAGCTGCCGTTTCACGTGATTCTTCAATAGTAGGTTCTTCCTTCTCCTTGAGTTCTTGAATATCTTTGCCAATCATAAATCCAAAGACTTCTTCTTTTACTGTTTCTTTTGGAGCATCTTCTAGAGCTTTTGACTTCATTTGTTCGGCAAAAACGCTTACCATGCTCTGAAGAATTTCCTCTTCTTTAATAATCTCGACTCGCGGCAATTGAACAAATAAATCTTCGCTCCAGCGAAACGTGACGATTTTTGTTGACTGTGCATCAAGATCTTTGGAATTATAAAGAATCATTCGAGAAGGCAATAAAAATTTTCCTTTGACTTCTTCAAAGATCGTGAGCAAGTCGTCGATCAAATTATCCGTATTGGTTGACACCTTGGAAAATTCGATTCGCCCATGTTTATACACAAAGAGTGTCAAGTGCTGTCTATCAAGTTCAATCAGTAGTCCGGTAAGAGGCATTTCTTCTTTTTTTTCCAGAAAGTCTGCTACCGCCTCATGGCATTCTATATAGCCGAGCGCTTTAAGATCAAGTTCCTTGACAAGTTCCTTAATTTTATTGAGAATTTGTTTCTGAATGTTTTTTGTCTTTTGATCGATGAAGTGGGAATAGACAAAAATAATTGTTTCTTTTATGTGGAGTCTGTTTCGTTCCTCAAGCTTTAAAAGCACTTGATCAACGTCCTCAACTATTGTCCCCCATCCATTTGTGTAACTAAATTTTTCACTTTGTACAATTTTAAATTGTCCATCCTGTCGATGAATAATAAAGCCTATTCCTTCTTCTTCCTTTAAAAAAAGGCCAAAGTAATAACCAGTGAGTTGAGATTTTTTGCTGAAAAAAGGTAAGTGCATAGGTCATTTAATTTGATACTTGTCGAGAACCTGGTCAACGCCATTTTTCGCTGTAGTCAAAGCCTCCCCATAGGATACGCCTTGGATGGTAGCATTCACCGCATTTTCTAGATATGCAACAATTTCGTCGTTGAGACCATTATCATAGGTTCGTGAAACGGACGGTATTGAGACATAATTGTCTGCTTGCTTAATGACGGCGCCAATATATTCATTTTGGGCAATAAGCTCCCCTAAGTCAACTCGAGAATATGGTTCACCAAATAATCTCACTTTACTTTGAAGCTCGTAGAGTTTTGTCATATTTTCTTTCTTTACGAGAAACGAGAGGAATTTCCAAGCTTCGATCTGATTTTTGCTAAGGCGAGAAACTCCCTCAACCCAGTAATTGCTGATCGATACTGGTTTGGCGCCTGGAACGCTTGGAATTGTAGTCACCTTTAACTCAATATCAGGATTTAAGGTTTTGATTACCTGAATTTCCCAAGAAGGTACGATAACCATCGCCACCTTTTCCTGAGCAAAAGCAGTGATAGAGTTTGGCAAATCCTCGTTCCACACTTTATTAGGAGGTTCTGCAAACTTCCGATAACTTTCGAGCGCACCAATAGCTTCTGGTCTGTCAAGTTTTTGCAGATCTCCCCCGTTCTGTACAATCATAAGCCCCAAGATATCAGAAAAGTGTTCGATATTTGAAGCCGTTCCCAGTGCTATTCCAGAAGTTAAAGGATTTCCTTCTTGATCCACAGCTTCTATTATAGACGAGTACCAAACCGTCTATTTCTAAAGGCAAGCCATAATATTTGTCTTTTATCTTTAAATCTTTTTGGTGAATAGAATAAAATGTCTTCTCAAACTCACCATTGCTCATCACATTTTGTGGGAGCGGAGAAATAACCTCCTGGATCTCAGGTATCCAGGTATTATGGAATCGGAAAATATCAGGTCCTTCTCCATTTTTGCTTCTCACGACAAGTTTTTCTCTATAATCTTCTCGAGCCATTTTCTGATATTCAATCTTGACGTACGGATTATTTCGTTGATATTGCTCTATGAGGGGTTGAAAGATTTCTTTATCCTCCCAAAGCCCCCAGTACGTAAGCATCGCCTCCTTTTTTGTAGCCCTTCTACCAAAAAAAATTCGTGTGAAGACAAAAAGTAGAATAAGGAAAAAAATTACTGCACCAACAATAACAATATATTTATTTTTACTGTCCTCGTACATGACTGGAGGGATATTTGGAGGTGGCGGAGGTCCACCTTGCGAGACTTCTTCCGAAGAAGGAGTGGCTACTTCTGAAGGCACTTCTTCTGGTTGTAGATTCTCGGCTTGATCTTTGTTCGTTTCTTCTGTTGGAACAGTCTCAAAGATCGGCTGCGGTTCTTGGGAATTTACTTTGTCGTCCATACAAGGTATAATAACAAAAAAGGCAATACTTAACTAATCTATGAAATGGATTTTGGCTCCTTTTATCTTTTTTGTCCTTTTAACTATTCTGTTTCTCAACAAAATCGTAACGGAAGAGCGGTCGCTTTCAAATAAAATATACCCAAATGTGTACGTCAACAACATCAACTTTGGCAGAAAAACAAAGCAAGAAGTTGCTGCCTTTTTTTCTAAAAAAAATAAGAACCTGGGAGAAAAAAATATAACCGTTCTATTTGAGGATCAGCCTATCGCGACATTTTCGGCGCAGCAGCTACAATTGGGGTATGACGCGCAAGGTACTGCGGAAAGGGCCTTTTTGATAGGAAGATCCGACCACAAACTTTCGCAACTTTATCAAAGATTTGCTACCATCTTTAACTGGCAAAAGTTCTCTATCGAGTCTCATATTGACTATGACCGATCCAAGATTCGTGACTTTATAAATGAATATTCCGAGCAGAGAAACAAACCTGCCAAAAATGCCTTATTCGCCTTTGAAAATGGCAGAGTAGTCAGCTTTAAGCAGGAGGAGAAAGGACTTGAAATTAACCAAGAAAACTTTATCTCAGACTTCTATAAACTTACACACAGTTTTGAAAAAGAAGTAAAAAATAGAAACATCGTTCTTACAAGTAAAGTTATAGAACCAGAGATTACTCTTGCCGAATCCAACGATTTTGGCATTGAAGAACTTGTTGCAGAAGGAAAATCGGATTTCAGCGGCTCTATCCCTGAAAGAATCCATAATATTATCCTCGCGACTTCTAAATTTCATGGAGTCTTAATTCCAAAAGATAAAGTCTTTTCATTTAACGAAATAGTTGGAGATATTTCTTCGCTTACCGGTTATAAACAAGCTTACATCATAAAAGCTGGCAAAACAGTTTTAGGCGATGGAGGAGGCGTATGTCAGGTATCTACGACGCTTTTTCGCGCTGCACTCAATGCAGGGCTGCCAATCATCGAGAGGACTCCTCATGCCTATAGGGTAGGTTATTATGAGAATGATTCTAAACCAGGGTTTGATGCGACTGTGTATGCTCCGAGCGTTGATCTCAAAATAAAAAACGATTCGCCCGCTTCGCTTCTTGTTCAAACAGAAGTAGACGAAGCAAACAATCTTCTTTACTTTAGATTCTATGGGAAAAAAGATGAGAGAAGCGTAGAAATTTCTCAGGTAACAGTCTACGACGTTCTTCCTCCCCTCCCTGATCTTCGTCAAGACGATCCTACCTTAAAAAAAGGGGTTGTGAAGCAGGTCGACTTCCCAGCCTGGGGAGCAAAAGCAGTCTTCGATTATAAGGTGACGAAAAATGGAGAGTCATCGTTTGAAAAGAAATTTTTCTCATCCTACCGCCCCTGGCAAGCAGTATATCTTGTTGGGACAGCTGATTAAAAAGTTAACGGAACCATCTCGCGCGGCCTATTTTGTAATGAAGATTTTTGAGCTTTCTCTCGCCTATGATTTTGGCGGGAACTCCTCCCACAACTGCATACGGAGGAACATCTTTTGTCACTACGGCTCCTGCCGCGACGATTGCGCCTTTGCCGATAGTCACTCCGGGTTGAATGATCGCCCGAGGCCCGATAAAAACATAGTCCTCGATGATGACATGGGCATTGCTTGGCAAAAAAAACTCGTCGTCGATTTCGTGTTGAGCATTGAAAATCATGACCTCTGTGGCTAACGCGACGTGATTTCCAATTATTAACCTATCTCTACCGTCTAAAACTGCTCCCTCGCCGACTACAGTATCTTCTCCGATTTTGATATTTGAAGGCTCATAAAACCGGGCCCCCATATGAATTGTCGAACCTTTGCCTATTTTTATTCCTGCAAGTCTGTAGACAAATCGTCTGGCATGATGAAACGGGATAAAACCGACGATGTGGAGAAGAAAAACTTGAAGCTCGAGAAGAATATTTTGTATTCTTAAAAGGCCTTTGGTCACAATCTCGGATAGTGTTAGGTTTTTTCCAGTTTTATCTTGGACAGGAACTTCCATACAGTTATTCTATCAGATAAACTGTCTGCTAAACTCGTCTTCGCCTAAAAACCTTGATTTCATTGACTCACCCCGCCTGCCAAAAATAAATCTTCTTGCCGAATAGGTAATAAAAAGTTTTTTCTTTGCGCGAGTAATTCCTACATAAAAGAGTCTTCTTTCTTCCTCGAGCTGAAAAAGATCATCTATCGAGCGTGAATGTGGCAGGATGCCTTCTTCAACGCCGACGATAAATACGACAGGAAATTCCAAACCTTTTGCTTGGTGAAGCGTCATCAGTCGCACTCCATCATGTCCTTTTCTCTTCTTTTCATCCTCGAAGTACTCAGATTCAACGAGGGCAACCTGCTCTAAAAATTGACTAACATCAGGAAAGTTGAGCGCAACTGACTTTAATTCTTTAATATTTTCAAGCCTGCTGTAATCATCTGGATCATCTCGATTGTATAAATCAAGATAATGCGTTTCTTTAAATAATGCCTCCATCAGATCTACGGTCGAGGTTTCTTTTTCTTCAGAGTATGTTTCTTGAATCTTTTTAAACAATTCCCAACGCTTTTTGCCCAATTTTTCGATTCTGTCTCTCGAAACCTCGTCGAGGGGATTTATCAGCAGTCTCAGGTAGGATAAAATATCCTTTATCTCTTTTCTCTCATAGAATCTGATTCCTCCGATGAGCATATAGGGTATGCCGAAATGTAAA
>JACPMD010000016.1 GCA_016186235.1 Candidatus Roizmanbacteria bacterium
AAGGAACATCTATTATTTAAACTTTGTTCGTGTGTCTACGAATGTGATTGAAAGTTCTAATATTATCTTTGAGACTACATACCTCTCAAGAAGATAATAAATTTATGTCTTGTGTAATCTAAAGAAAAGACTATACTGATATAAGCTAATTAATACATGAATAAACTATTACAAAAAAAGCGCCTAATGTATCTTTGCCCCTTTTGTAACAAGGATATCGTATCTTCAAAAAAGACAGAGATATTTTATAGAAGCCATTGGATAAACGGATGTTTTGAATGTTTCGCGTTATCGATTAGGGAAGGAAGCAATATTTCTTTTCAAGCAAAAAACTACGAAAGTATTATCTTCTGACAGCTTTAAGGTGTTGGAGTAGGACTTGGGGTTAACGTTGTGGTTGCGGTTGTTGGACTCGGAGTGGGACTTACGCTAGGACCAGTGGGGGTTGGGGTTTCAAACTTTTTACCTCCAGTTACAACAACAATATCGTATTCACTCTCTTCATCTAGATTAGAAGAGTCGATTGCAACTTCATCAAATGTCCCCTCAAGAGCTTTTTTTACGTCAGTAGCAATTTCTTCAAATCCAGTTCTGGCAGTAACGGTTGTAACTTTATTATCGAAGTTCTCTGCATTGCCGGTTTTGATGTTATCAGTATTGTACCCTGCTTTTTCAAGAGCTTCAACTGCAGTGCTAGCCTGGCCAGGAGTGCCCGTTCCATTCAATACTTGAATCTTAACTGACTTTTTATCGATTTTCGGTTTTTCTGTTGGAGTGGGTTCCTTCTTTTCGACAACTGCCGTCTTGGTTTGCTCGTTCCTTTCAGTCTGTCGACTCAAGAGTATTCCACCAACAAGCGCAAGAACGATAAGGGCTACAACAATAAGTGCTATTTTTTTCTTTTTACTCCCTCCTTGCTGATTTGAGTACGATGAAGTCGCATCAATCATGGATATATTTTACCATTACTTTTGCTATAGTGAAAGAATGACTCTGACAGAACTTTCGTATTACACTAGGAAGCTGTTGCCTTTTGCGATTCTCGCTGCGTTAGCTTTTTTGATCCTTTTTTATCTTGTGAGGCTTTTTTTACTTTTGCTTCAGGAACAGAAGCCAAAACCTCTCTATCTCAATCCAGTATTTGGCAAAATTAAAAAGGTAGAGGTCGAAGATGCGACATCAAGCGCTGGGATAAACTTTGTTTTGGACACTATCGATGGAAGGACATCTACTGCAACCGGATCTGCAAAAATATTTTTTTTGCCTGCGTCAGCGACGAGGTTTGGATACAGGGAAAAAATCTATCTGATGGCCACAACTCTCGGCTTTGATACCAGAGTAACAAAACACACACTGGCAGGGAAAGAGGCTTCTTTTATCGACGAGACGAGAGACTTTACCGTGGATATTACCAATTTTAATTTTAACTATAGTTACCAATACCAAAAAGATCCGACGATCTTTTCAGAAACGATTATTCCCAAACAAAAAGATATCGAGGAAAGAGCGATTAATTTCTTGACAACGCTTAATCGGTATCCAGAGGAGTTAGCCAAAGGCAAAACCAACGTTGTTTATTTCTCTTATAATGCTGGAGCAAATACGCTTAGACCTGTGCAAACGTCAAAGGAAGCGAACGTTGTTGAGGTTGATTTCTATAGACCCGATATAGATGCGGTACCTTCTTCGTTTCCTGTTGTGACGCCTCAATATTTTACGAGCCCGCACCACGTCATTATGGTTTTTTCAGAAAATTCCTACAAAGTAATCAAAGCTCAAGTGAAATTTTTCGAAAAATCCGATGAACAGATTGGTATATATCCAGTAAAAACTGGCGATGAGGTCTGGCAAGAATTAACAGGCGGAAAAGGAATCATCGCATCGAATATAAATAACCTACAGAGGGTGATTATAAAAAAGATGTTTTTAGCCTACCTTGACTCAGATATCTATCAAGAATATCTTCAGCCTGTCTACGTTTTCCTAGGAGATAATGATTTTGTTGGTTACGTTTCGGCTACAAGCAATCAATATTTACTGAACTGAAAGATAGGAGACGTTCGTATTAATCCACGTAACGACTTTTTTCGTGTCTTCAAATCGATCTTCGCTCTTCATGAGTACAATGATAAACTGTTTCCCGCTTGAGAGATAAAAGCTTACCAAGTTTTCCCCGGCGTTTTGAGTGAATCCTGTTTTCAGCCCTCCAATTCCCTGAACTTCACCCAAAAGTTTGTTTACATTCGAGAGCGTATGAAAACGTTTGAATTCAATGTCTCCAATGATAATTTCCTTTGTTGACACGATTTTTTTTAAGAGTCTATTTTCAAGTAAAGCTCGTGAAGCAAGAGCAAGATCATAGGGTGTGGTATATTGAGTAAACTCGTCGAGTCCTGCAGGGTTTCTAAAGCGTGAGTTTGTCATATTGAGTTCTTTTGTTTTTTTGTTCATTTTCTCAATAAATCTGTCAAATCCGTAAGCATCTGCGAGTGCATAGGCGGCGTCATTAGCAGAATGAACCAAAGTGCCATAAAGAAGATTTTCTACCGTGATTTTTTCTCCAACTGCAAGATCCATCGTCTGGCCTTCAGCAAAAACTCTTTTTACAGTGACTATATCATCAGGCTTAAATACGTCTAATGCAACGAGAGCCGTAATTATTTTTGCTGTCGAAGCAGGCAAAAATCGCTGCCTACTTCTCTGTTCCAAAATTGGAGTAAAGGAAGTTATATCAGCAATATATACTCCTTCAGCAGAAATATCTGGAGAGGATGGAGTAATAAGGTATGGGACCGGTTGAACATCTATCTCCACTTTCTTATCTTCTTTGTCGAAGAGATCTTTATGAGATGATCAAAGAGATCTTTATGAGATGCGAATATTCTAAAATACTCAGAATCTCCGGGATAGAAAAGGAAAAGAAACGTGAAGAAAATAAATAAGAAATAGAATCTAAATTTCATTGGCGAATTGACTCATAACCGGCAGAGCTGCCTTTTTAAAATCCTCGAATCGGAGTTTAATCGACTTTGTATGCTCTCCTGCATTAAATGCAATAATCTTATTGTGTCCAACTGTCTCATCAACGTAGAGTGGGATGTTGAAAATATTGCCAAATGGGGGAACCGCTCCAATCTCAACGCCGGTTACGTCTTTAACTTCTTGAGCTGTTGCCATGCGCAGATCGCGTATTTTATGCTTTGATTTAAATTCTTTAGTGTTCACTTTCCGATCTGCAGGAAGCACCAGCATAATGGGCTTTTTATCGGCGAACATAACGAGCGCTTTTGCGCCTTGTTTAAGCTCGGTTCCTCGCACTCTTGACGCCTCCTCTGAAGTGTAAACTGGGGAATGTTTCATTACTTCATATTTGACTCCAGCATCGTCTAACAACTTTTTGATCTTTTCAAAAACTCCGTTATCACCTTGTTTCTGGCTTGAGAGGCGAATATCAACCCGTTCCATATCTCTCGGAAAGAGCGACGCCTCTCTTATATTAGAAAGCCCCAAAATTCCCATCACGACTCTTTCAGAGCCGTAGGAAAATCCGCCTTCGGGAGGCATGCCATAGCGAAAGGCTTGAAGGTAGAGTTCGCTTTTTTGGATATCAATGTTTCTCACTTTTGCTTTTTTAAGGAGCGTCGAAAGATCGGTGATTCTTCTTCCACCCGTAAGCCATTCAAGGCCTCGTCCTAAAAGATCGAAGCTTTGCGTATAACCCAGATCTTCAGGGTCTTCATAGCTATAGAATGGCCTTTTGCTGACTGGATAGTGAGAGATAAATAGTAATTCAGAATTCTTTTCTTCTAGTGACCATTTGCAAAGTTCCCGTTCATCCTCGGGTTGTAAATCTGGCTCGTTACGGTTGTCTCTTCCGGTTCGTTTAAAAACAATTTCTTGGGCTTCACGGAGTTTGAGGCGAGGAATTTTCTCTGAAACTTTGGGTAAAGGAGCGTTATAAAGTTTGAGTTCTTGTTGATTGCGTTTCTTTACTTCCTCGAAGATAAATTTAATAATATATTCTGCCATGTCCATGAGCTCGGTCCAGGAGTCAATAAACCCAAACTCTGCATCAAGAGTTGTTACTTCAGAGAGATGTCTTGAGGTCACCGATGGCTCGGCTCGAAGCGTTTTATTCACCGTGAAAACTCGTTCAAATACACCGACCATTATCTGTTTGTAGAATTGCGGGCTTTGGGAAAGAAACGCTTTGTGTCCAAAGTACTTCACCTCAAAGACGTCTGCGCCTCCTTCAGCTGTTTGTGGAATAATGACCGGGGACTGGAATTCTATGAATTGTTTCTTCTTCAAGCTTTCCCTAAATGCATCGATCACTGTCTCCTGGACTTTAAATATCGCTGCAATTTTTGGATGGCGAAGCGTCAATGAACGATAATCGAGTAGTGTTGGTAAACTTACCTCTAAATTCTCTTTGCTGATATCAACTGGCGGGGTCTCTGATTTTGCCAAAACTTTCAATTCTTTGGACTCTACTTCTATTTTCCCTGTTTTGATTTTCGGATTAACAAGCTTTTGAGGCCTTTGCTTGACAACTCCTTTTACGTAGATGACATCTCCGAATGAGAGAAATTTCAGTTTCTCATCGCCTACTACCTGTACGATTCCTGTCCTGTCTCTCAAATCAATGAAAATAATATTTTTGTGGTCACGTTTTGAATAGATCCATCCGTAGAGTTCTACTTCTTGACCGATTTTTTTGGGAGTATCTTCAACAAAAAGCGTCTTCATTAATGTCTACATATGTTACTATCTTTTTTCCCTCTTGACAAGCACAAGCTTTATGATATAAATAAATGTAACACATGAAAATAG
>JACPMD010000066.1 GCA_016186235.1 Candidatus Roizmanbacteria bacterium
CAAATGCCCCAATTTTTGTTCCGTCTCCAATTTTGCAATCGTAGGCATTGACAAAGTCGTAGATCTTAACGCCTTTCCCCATAATCACGTCGACTATTTTTTGGGTCTTATTGATTAAAGTGACTTTTCTCATATTTCATAGGCCACTCTCCATTTCTCATCGACTTATCTGCCAAACTCAAAATCTTGACTACTTCTAAACCAAGTGCCGCATTAGAAATTGGCTTGCTTCCAAATTCTATAGCATGCAAAAAATCTCTGGTAACACCAATCAGGGCTTCCTGTAATTCTATTTTTGGAATATGAATATCTCCAATACGATAGTCTACTTGAAATTTTTCGGGGTCTTTCCGATTCATTATCTTATATCCAGAATCGTACACTTTAATTTTTTCTGTCGGCTCAACATCATTGTATACAATCATCTTCTTTTTGCCGCCGATGAGGATGAGCCGTATCTTTACCGGCGAACTCCAGGAACAGTTTAGATGAGCAATAAATCCGGATGGGTATTTTATTGTCACAAAAACAATGTTTTCTAATTTGTTTTTGGTATGGGATATCCCGCTCGCCAGAATGCTCTGTGGTTTTTCCTTGACAAGATAGGTAAGAATAGAAATGTCATGGGCGGCTAAATCCCAAAGAACATTCACGTCTTTCTGAAAGAGCCCAAGATTTGTCCTCGTCGAATCAAAGTACGATATCTTTCCTAGTTCATTCGGCACCGCGTCGGTATAGAGAAATGTGTGGTCTACCATCAACACTTTTTTCTTTTTTTTTGCCAAGTTTACCAACTCGATCGCTTCTCTATACGAAGTAGTCATTGGCTTTTCTATGAGTACATGTTTGCCTTGATTTAAGGCTTTTTTTCCTAGAGAGAAATGAGTTGAAACCGGAGTTGAAATAACCACTGCATCGATCTTACTATCTTCAAAAACTTCATCAATAGTAGTTGAAGTACGAATCGAGGGGTAGTACTTCTTCACAACCTCTAATGATTCACGACGTAGATCAACGACGGTTTTGACCTTACAGGCAGAATCATCGAAGAAGTTTCTTACTAATTTTGGCCCCCAATAGCCATAACCTATTAGTCCTATTTTAACCATGGTTTTTAACAATTTTTTTTATCCGCGCAAAATAGTTCTCGCTGTTTAATATTTCTAATGTATGTTTGATAGGAAAAACCGATTTGACTAGCCCTTTAGAATATTTAATCTCAAGACAGTAATAATTTTTTTTATAATCCTCTAAGACTATATCAACTTCTTTTCCTCCGAACTCTCTGTAAAAATAGGCATTAAATTTCAGCTTACGATTTTTTTTGGCTTTTTCTATTTCTGCTACTATAAAATTTTCAAACACGCCTCCCTTGTCCGGTCTAAGGTTGAGATCCCGAAAGTCTTTTACCAGAACATTTCTGATGCCAAGATCGTAAAAGAAAAGCTTGCGATTAGTAGAAACAGCTCGTCTTAGATTCGTCCTAAAAGCAGGAAGTGCGATTAAGATATAATTTTTAATAAAAATCTCAATATAACTTGTTACAGTCTGAACATTGGCCGAAAGACTCGACGCAATCTCTCGAAGCGAGACTTCACTTCCTATCTGGAGTGCGATCTTAGTCAGAATATCTTTCGCCAGCTTGGCGTTTTTAATTTTATAGATCGTAATAATGTCTTTTAAGACATATGCATCAAACATATACTCCAGAGTCTCTATCTTAATTGCTTGGGATTTGGAAGTATAAATCTCTGGATAAGACCCGTAGATCTGGACTTGAGAAGAAAGACTCCGAAGAAAAGAACTCTCTTCATACGCCTTCAATTTGGTATTGTCTTTTATTTCTTCAATCGAGAGCGGTAAACAATACGTTTCAATATATCTGCCGGCAAGACTATCAAAATCTTGAGATTTTTTTCTTAATTCGCTGCTTCCTGTAGCTATTATTTTTACATGGAAGTGGTCATGCAATATTTTTAAGGCCAGAGTGGACTCGGGATAATTTTGTATTTCGTCGACAAGAATTATTTTATGTTCGGATGTAAGTTTTTCTAGTACCTCTTTACGGGGTAAAAATTTCTCCCTATCTGAAATAAGATCAAAATCAAATATAGGAACCTTTCTTTCCTGGCTGATTTTTTTTAAGAGTGTTGTTTTACCTGATCTTCTCGGTCACCAGATAAAAAGGATTTTATTTATTTTAGACGTAAGATACTTTTGAATCTCAACTTCAATCGCTCTTTTCAACATGTCTATACTGTATCATTTTAATAGTATTTTGTCAAGCGATAACGTACAATTTACAATTGTACTCGGGCAAATTCACTTGCTAGCCGCATATCATGTAATTTGGCCCGCAGTAGCCATATCCAATAACCCCAATGGTTACCATTGCAGGAGTATTATATATCAAGCATTCCGTTTAGAATATCGATTTGCTATAGTAAAAGATAATGCGTGATCGCAAAAAGATTGTAATATTTGGTTTAATCATCCTTCTTACTATATTAACAATCTCTATCAGTTTTTTCTCTCAGAAAAGACAAACGACAAAAAGCAAAGCGGCAGAAAATCAAAACCAATATGTTAATGTCGGGAATCTCTTTGTCGAAAAAAAAACAACCACACCATTTTCTAACTCTCAATCTACTATTACAACTCCAATCAAAAAACAACTAATAAATACCAATACTCTACCTACGACTGGTACATGGAAAGGGAAAATGGTGAAAGTTGTTCCGAGCGACCGCTTTTTTCCAGAATATGATTACTTTACCTATTACGGCATTAGATCAATTAAAGGATTAAGAGACGGGGGAATTATTGGCGGTGGACTTCATGCTTTTTTCATTAAAAATGTTACCGACACAGATTGGTCAAATCTAGAACTGGTTGAAGTCCCACAAAGTTTTGACCTCTATGGCAATGTTACTCTCAAAATTATTGAAACCAATCAGGACCCTTCTGACCAATACCTCAT
>JACPMD010000088.1 GCA_016186235.1 Candidatus Roizmanbacteria bacterium
ACTGTAGGTAACGAAGAAAATATTCTCTTTTTTATCCTTTCTGAGTGTTTTGCGAAAGAGAGTAAAGTATGAGAGTGCCTCGGGTAATACAGCGGTCAGCTTTAATTCTAAGAGTTGGACCGATTCCTGGGACTTAGATCGAATATCGTTTTCGATCGCGAAAACATGGATGTATTTTTCTTTTGCATTTTCTTCTACAATGTAATCATACGTATATTCTTCTAAATCGTTTGGAAAGTTCGCTCTTGCTTTGTCTCTCACAAATGAGTCAATTGCGGAAGGAGCTATATCGGTTGGGACTTCGATTCGGAAAAAAGAATAACTTTCTTGAGGCAGAATCAAGAAAACATTCTTATCTTTCAGAGCTGTTTGAGGGAGAGCATTGAGAGCTTCTTTTAAGGCAGAAGCCATGAAGTCTACTGTAACAATTTTGCCTTTTTCCAAGAGACTGGTTTGATATTCTTTTGAGAATACACTTGATTCATACTGTCCAAAGAGAGACTTTTTAAGATAGAGAAGGGAAATTCTATTTGTATCAATTGAAAGATAGAGCATTAATTTGATTGTATAGTTAACTAAAAGGAAAAACAAGATTAACTGACATGATAAAATAGCATATATATAGTATGCAGAAATAGACCGACATGGATAATGCGCTTGAAGAAATAAAAAGAAAGATCGACATCGTTGAATTTATAGGTTCCTTTGTGACGTTAAAAAAATCTGGAAGAAACTTTAAAGCGATTTGTCCATTTCATCAAGAAAAAACCCCTTCTTTTGTAGTATCACCAGAAAGACAAATTTGGCATTGTTTTGGGTCGTGTCAAGATGGAGGAGACGTCATCAGATTTTTGATGAAGTGGGAAAATATTACTTTTTTTGAAGCATTTAGAGAATTAGCCGACAGATTTGGAATTAAATATCGAAAGTCTACCTTTGAAGATCAGGCATGGAAGAAAAGACAACGCTTGATAGAAATAAATACACTTGCCGCAGAATACTTCGAATACATTTTACATAAAACACGATTAGGTGAAAAAGCTTCCAACTATATTGCAGCAAGAGAGATTAACATTAAAATTGTCAAAAAATTCCAGATCGGTTATGCGCCACAATCGTGGGATTCGCTATTTAAGTTCCTTAAAAAAAAGAAGTACGAGCTTGCCGAAATTACAGAGACAGGCCTTCTTGTAAAAGGAGAAAGAGGAAGTTATTACGATCGATTTAGGGGAAGAATCATGTTTCCGATAAAGGATGCACGAGGAAATATAATTGGTTTCTCCGGGAGAATTCTAAATCCCGAAGAGAAAATTGCAAAATATATCAATACGCCGGAGACCTCTCTTTATCACAAGAGAGAAAGTCTCTTTGGGATAGATCTTGCAAAAGAGGCGATTAAGAAAAAGGGAGAAGCGCTATTGGTCGAGGGAGAATTTGACGTTATCTCTCCCAATCAGCTAGGAATTGAAAATGTCGTTGCCATCAAAGGCTCGGCGGTTACGAGAGAACAGCTAATGCTTTTGAAACGATACACCGGAAGGATTACACTTGCGCTTGATGCAGATGCTGCTGGTGAAGAAGCGGCAAAAAAAGGAATAGAAGAGGCTGAGAGCTTGGAAGTGGACGTAAATATCGTGAGTTTTGATTTTGCAAAGGATCCAGACGAAGCCGCGCGGAAGGATCCAAGTAAATTCAAAGAATTCATAAAGAAACCGATTCCCTTATATGATTTTATTATTCAATCTGCAAAAAATAAGTATGGAACTGCTGATGCTTTTAGCAAAAAAAGAATGGGAGAAGAGGTCTGTATTTTTATTGGCAAAATCAAAAATCCTATTGTTCAATCTCACTATATTAAAAAACTTGCTACCGAACTAGACGTTTCTGAAAAGAGTATTGAGGAACTTATAAGGAAAATGAGATACAGAGACAAAAAAAGGCAAACGTTTTCCTTGATAAAAAAAATTTCCTCAGAAGGCTTACGAGAAACACTACTACAAAAATTTATTTTGAGCACCATTTTTCAAAATGAGAATCTTCTCGAAGTAACCAATATTGTCTTTAAAATAGTGGAGAAAGACGATTTTTTTGTACCGTCATATCAAAAAATCTTTCAAACATTTCTAAAGTACTCTGAGAAAAAAGAGAAGATGCTGAATCCTGACAGATTTATTCAACTTTTGCCCGTGGAACTGCGACCTGTATTTGATGAAATCTATCTTTTTGCTTCAAGCGATTTTAATATTGGATATGAAAATCTTGAGAGGCTTTCCTATGAAATGAAGCGATACAGTTTAAAAAGGAAATTATCAGAGTTACTTCACTCTGATAAAGAAGACCAGGGAGGGCTAAAAGATCAATTGAAACAAATAAACCAGGAATTAAATAGAGTGGAAAAATTGATTGTGGCAATGTAAAATGAAATTTCTCTTTCATATTATTTGATATGACCAAACATAGACTGCCAAAAACTCTTACAGAGCTCATTAAACAAGGTGAGAATGATGGATTTCTTGTACAAGACGATATCCTTTTAGTCTATCCCGATCCAGAGAAGCATATAGAAGAAATAGACGACTTTTTTGATAAAGCGCTCCTGAAAGGAATTGATATTTTTGAGACTATTTCGACAAGAGAAGAAGATGAGGCCAAAAAATCTGTGGAAGAAATAGAAAAAGAACTTGAGCAGTTAGTGGTTTTAAAACATGGAGAGTCTCTCGATCCTATAAAGATGTATTTGAAGGAGATTGGTAAAACTCCTCTATTGAGATTCGAAGAAGAGATAGATCTCGCAAAACGCTACGAAAAGAACGATCTAAAAGCAAAAGAAAAACTAACAAAAGCAAATTTAAGATTAGTTGTTTCCATTGCTAAGAAATATTTAGGAAGAAGGCTCTCGTTTCTAGACCTCATTCAAGAAGGGAATCGTGGGTTGATTCGTGGTGTTGAAAAGTATGACTGGAGACGAGGATTCAAATTTTCAACCTACGCAACGTGGTGGATTCGTCAAGCTATCACAAGAGCAATCGCCGACCAATCAAGAACAATTCGAATTCCAGTTCACATGGTCGATCATATCAATCGTTACTATAAAACCCAACGTCGACTTACCCAAAAGTTAGGGCGAGAACCAACGATCAAAGAGATTGCTAAAGAGATGCAGATGACTATCGATGAGATAGAAAATCTTATGAAAATATCGCAGCAGCCCAAATCTCTTTCAACTCCGGTTGGTGACGATAGGGAAGCTACCTTGGAGCAGTTTGTAGCAGATCAAAACCAGCCTACGCTTTACGATAAAGTTTCGCGAGAATTATTGAAGGACGCTTTAAGTAAAGTGCTCGATACGCTTTCTCCTCGAGAGCGCAAGGTTCTTATCATGAGGTTTGGATTGGAAGACGGAAAGTCAAAGACATTAGAAGAAGTTGGGAGAGAATTTCGTGTCACGAGAGAGCGCATTCGGCAGATTGAGGCAAAAGCGATTCGTAAGCTAAAACATCCTACGAGAGCGAGGAAACTTAAGGACTTCCTTGAGTGATTTTAGTCGACATACTACTTGATTCAGTTTAAGCTTTATTAACAAGATAAGTTTCTAAGTTTGTAGCATATAGTCTATCGACAACAGACACCTCTTAATAGTATCTTTGCACGCAATATGCGTGGCAACTTCTTTTATAAGAGGTTGGGCGAAAGAATTATCACCGAAAGAAAAAATAAAGGTTTTTCTCAAGAACAACTCGCATTGCTTTCAGATGTAGATAGAACCTATTTAGCTCGAATAGAGGAAGGAAAGGCAAATCCAACCATAAAAGTATTAGGCAAACTCTCCAAGGTTTTGAAGGTAAGACTGAATCGTCTCCTCAAGGGAGTATAATGGATTTATGAAATCTAAAGTAACTCCAACTCAGAGAGCTCTAAATCTCTGGGCTATTGTTCTTATTATTTGGGCCATTTATAGAGCTAAATTTAAAATGCCTGAGTGGTTTGATGAATTCATTGCCAAACCTTCTGTTTTTATTCTCCCTGTTTATTACTACGTGACGAAGGTAGAAAAAAAAGCTTTCCTAGAGGCTATTAATCTGAAATTAAAATTCATACTTTCTGACTTAATGGTGGCGTTTTCCATCGGGGGTGTGTTTGTACTCAGCGCCATTCTTGCAAACTTTATTAAATTTAAAAAATTCATTTTTCTTCAGCAAACATTCAACCCACAGGATGTTTTACTGATAGTCGCGATTGCTTTAGCGACAGGCATTTCCGAAGAGATACTTTCGAGAGGATTCATATTGAAGCGTTTGTACGAAGAATCAAAGAACATCTATACCTCGTCTTTTTTTGCGAGCATCCTTTTCTTTTTTCTACATATTCCGATTTTATTTACGAAGGCTTCCATAACCGGGAATTTATTACTTACCATTATGGGGACAGATTTGGCATTGAGTTTGATTAATTCTTTTATTTTTTTGGAAACGCGCAATTTGATAGTCCCAATTCTTATTCATGCTTTTTATAACCTTTCGATAGTGTTTTTCCTTTAGGACCGTCAGTGTCGTCTAGTCATTTTCATAGATCCAAAATATCTCTTCGCCTCCAAGAGTAATTTTTTTTATTTTGCCTAACACTTCACTTGATGCGTTATTAAAACCTTCTGGATAACCGATAAACACAGATTTTTTAAGGTTCGAGTCAAACTTAAACTTAAAATAAAATTTATCAAATTCTTCTATCTGGCCGAATCCATACTGATCGGGAGCTGAAATCTTTGCCTGTTTTTGATACTTTGACGGATCGTACCGTAAGAAGTAAAGAAAGAAAATATACGGTTGTCCGTGTCTATCAGTGATATAAAATCTATCGAATCTATTATAGTTTTGCTTCACATAATCGACAAGTTCCTTGTATCCGCACTGCCAGGCGCGTATCGTCATCGCCCTTTTTGCGTAGTGATTGAAATAGAGGTCCCAAGCATTAAAGCGAAAAAAGGCAAAAACGAGAATAAAAAATACCAATAACTCTCGACGAAATTTCCCTTCTTTTGAAGTAGAGTAAAGGTGATAGATCCCATAGGCAATAATCAGTAAGAATGGGAATAAAATGATGTACGTTCTTATTAACGAAGCATCTTGCCAAGTTAATGCATTATTGAGAGGTGAGATAAAAAGGACAAATAAAAGAAGATAACGAAATCTTTCTTTGTTTTTAAAGAGAAAATACAGTCCGACAAAAAATAGTATATATTCCAGCGGAGTTAAGAGACCTAGATTAGCAAAGCCAAAACGCCAGTTGCTATCTCCAGAAACAACTAAGAATTCAGGTGAGACCTGCAGAATATATCGGTTTGAAATCTCTCTTATCGATTCAGTCAGTTTATTATGAAGAAGTCTATTAGGGTGTTCCGCAAGATATTCTGTAAGGCGAAGCCGAAATCCAGAACTTTTGAAAAAAGCTAAATTTTGAACTCTATTTAAGCTATAGCGAATATCTGGATAAATCGCTATAAATCCAATAAGACAGAGCAAAACGAAATGGAATAGTCGAGTCTTAAAAAACTCTTTGATATTTTTCTTCCAAAGGATTACAAATTCATATAAGAGGATAAAAAATAGATAGACTCTTCCGTTTTGGTATGAATAGGCAGCTGCAAGTAAACTTAGATTTGCCAAAATAAATAAGTTGAGAGAATTTGTTCTTAAAAATTTGACGAAAAACAAAAGAGTAAGAAGGCTAAAAAAAGCGCTCAAAACTCCTTCATGAGCGTGTCGAGTAAGTATATAAATCCCTGGAGTAAGCGACGCCAGAAGGGACGAAAGTAAAGCAACTTTTTCATTTCTGAATAATTCCTTAGCCAAGAAGTATAAAAGCGGGACAAAAGCTACTCCGATAATGACGTTAAGCAGTCGCGTTGAAAAGTCATTCAATCCAAAAACCGCAATGATTGGAACAGAAAGATAGGTATAGAGGGGGAGTTTATAATCCTCAAACGACTTGAATCTTAATGGCATTACAGCTCCATACTCGTCTCTGCCTGTTTTTAGAATAGAAAATGCATTATAAGAAAATGCAACTTCATCGGCATTTATACAAGGAGGGACTTGACTAAATTTGTAGAAATGGAGAAACAAACTAATTGTTATGGAAAGAACGAGTATTGCAAAAG
>JACPMD010000080.1 GCA_016186235.1 Candidatus Roizmanbacteria bacterium
GTGGGGGTTCTTGTAGATGTAGGAGTCTTAGTTGGAGACGGCGTCGGAGTTTTTGTGGGCGTTGGAGTTTTAGTAGGAGTGGCTGTTGGTTTTTGAGTAGGCGTTGGTGTTTTTGTAGGTGTAGGCGTTCGTGTTGGGCTAGGGGTTGGAGTTTTTGTAGGAGTTGGAGTATGCGTAGGAGAAGGAGTAGGTGTTCGTGTTGGGGAAGGTGTGGGTGTTTTAGTTGGAGTTGGAGTAGGCGTTTTTGTGGGTGTACTGGTTGGCGTCGGAGTTTTTGTTGGTGTGGGTGTACGGGTGGGAATTTCTTTAGTGGGAACTGGGGTATTTGTAGGTGTTTGTGTCGGAATGGGTGTGTTGGTAGGCGTTGGTAAAGGAATAGAGGTAATGGTGGGAGTGATTTCTCCTGGCGGGGTAACAGGGCTTGTGGGAGGAGTAGGAGGCGTCGGTGGAACATCTTCTGCAAATGCATTGTATCCAAGTGAAACACTCATTAGGGTAGTGAGTAATATAATAGAGAAAGCCAGTGCTTTGAAGGCAAGTTTTTTAGACGAAAAGAGCTGAAATAAGGTATGCCGGTTCATAGATTTGGTATACTATCTTATAGTATTTAACCTGTGACCTCGTATTATACACATGAGATACATATTTGTCAAACTAGAAAGTTTATTATTACCAGCCCTTCTCAATTTCGGGTTTGTTCTTCTCCCGCTAGTCTTTTGGCCGCAGGCATATATTCCTTATGAAATTCCGAAGGTTTGGTTTGTAGAGCGATGGATACAACTCCTTCTTGTGATAGGATTTACCTCACTATTAATTTTCAAGCGTAAGCAGCAAACGGATCAAAAGATTATTATTTTCACCATTGCTTTTTCCCTCATTGCGCTCTTAAGTTCATTGGTTGGGTCAGATCTAAGAAAGAGTATCGGAGGAAATTACTACAGACTAGACGGGTTAACAACACTTTTTCATCTTACGAGTTTTTCTATTCTTCTTTCCCTCATATGGCGACAAAGCTGGAAGAGGTCTATTGCTCTTGCAATCGTTGCTGGCTCAACACTTACGGGAATGCTTTCTCTTATCGATGGGTTTAAACTCTATATACTCCATGATACTTCTTTAAGCGGGTGGCAAGGTGCGATTGGGTCAACATTCGGCCAGCCGAAGTTTCTGACGGGATATCTCTTGGTGACTTTACCTTTTGCTTGGTATTTGGCTAAAAAAACCTCAGGATATCTAAGAGTACTGATTTATTTAGCGATGGCAATACAAATCGGAGCGCTTTTCTTAACAAAGTCGTGGGCAGGGGTTCTTATCTTTTTATTTCTTCTTTTTGCTTTTTTTTGGGAAAAGAGTTTTAAATATCGAAAAGCTTTAGTCATAGGAGCGCTGCTCCTTTTCTTTTTTGCCTCCACGCTTTTTGTTTTTACTAAACAACAAAAGAGAAATATATTACAATTTCAAGGAAAAATTGTCGCTGAAGGAAGGGAACGGATTATAAGGAAATTATTATTGAGTGTCGAAAAAAGGCCCCTCCTCGGGTGGGGGTGGGCAAATGTTGATTATGCATTTAAAGCGTCAGACTGGCCGATAAAGTTTGAAAGGGATATTTATCTTGACAAAGCTCATTCTCACTTTCTTGAGGTGTTGACGACCACTGGTATTATTGGTTTAGTCTCCTATGTATTGCTTATCACTTTCGTTATTAAACGATTATTGATAGATATAAAAAATAGAAAGTCTGATGTAATCTGGTTTAAAACTCTCCTTGTTTCTTTTATCGTCTTTATTGTCCATTCACAAACAAACGTCATTTCAATAGGAGAAGAAGTGATGTTTTGGATCATTGCAGGAGTTGCTGCCACTCATTCTTAAAGGCTAACGGAGAAAAATCTGCTGCTCTTCGGGCTGCTTCGATTCCAATCTTTTTTCCTACATCTTTATTGAAATACAGCTCTCCGATTGCATTCGCAATGTCATGTGGATTGTCTGGTTTGGCAAACAAAACTCCCTTGTCGTTGCTTATTTCATGGAGAATGGACGTATCTGAGAGTATAGAGGGACATGATTGTGACGCTGCTTCAAGATAGGAAAATCCAAATCCCTCATCTCGCGAAACGAGAATATTGCACTTGGCATTTTGATAGAGGCCGATGAGTTGTTCATCGGTAACAAAGCCAGCGAAGATAAAACGTTTATCGTCTTTAACCTCCTCAAGAAATTCTTGTAGTTCTTTTTGCCACGGGTGGTCTGTAGCTTTTGATTCGAATACTTTTCCTACGAATACACACGTCACATTGATGATTTTGATTGCTTTTGCAAGATTTACGAGGTTCTTATTCCAGGTTGCATCTCCAACATAGAGACAGTAGTTAGTAGTTGGGAGTGTGTAGCGAGTAGAAGTAATTTGTTTTTTTTCAGTAAAGATATTAAGAAGATAAGGATAGATAACTTTTACTTTTTCCTGTGAAATCTTGAGTAAAGCAATAATATCTTTTTTACTTACTTCTGAGTCGGTGACAATTATGTCATAGTTTTTAAGAGCAAGTTTATTCAAAAAAAAAGCAAGTCTTCCTTTGAGTCCGATAGGAAAAGATTCAGGGTATTTTAGAGGAATAAGGTCATGAATTACCGCAATTTGCTTCTGAGCAATTCGCCTCATTACAGGAGGAAATTGTAGAAAGTTAAAAAAGGGATTAATGAAGACAGAATCTAAGGGAACGTCGTTGAGTCTTTGAGTAAATATCCACTGGTTTCCAAAATTTTCCTTGAGAATCTGTAGATAGCGACCGATGCCTCTTACATTACTTTTTTCGTCAGAGATTGATGGATCAAAACAATAAATTGAAGTAGACATGAAATTATTCTAGCAGATAGCTACAAAGTTCTTATTTTCTCGCTGATCTTTCTTTAACTATAAAGCTATTTTTTCTGGGATCATATGCAAAAGTTTGGTTTGACCCATAGACGAATACTACATTTCAAGGCCTTTTTGAATCTTGTCAAACAGATTTAAGCCTAGAATAGATGAAGAGTAAGCTTTGCTATACTGTTAGAATGCAGAAAATACTTATCTCAAAAGAACAACTCCACGATTTAGTAATGAATAATCGATACAAAGTTGAACAGAAGACACAGTACATTAGTCGCTGTATTGATGGACGATATCAAAATAAAGAAGATTTACCTCCTTTAGCAATTCCGGGAGCGGACGCAGGCGAACTTGCGCTTATTTTAGCAACTGGTAATATTTACGGATTTGAAGTAGATAAAGAAAAAGCGCTCAACGTTTTAACTAATATACTAGGTGGAGTAAAGCAGTTTAATTTCCACAGCGATCATCATGGAAACCCAAATATTCCTACTTCAGGCTGTGGTCATATGAAGATGTTGACTCTCAACCCGAAATCATATCATCTCGAAAAGGATCAAATAGATTTTATAAATAGAACACTCACAAATATAAAAAAGCAGGGAGCCAAAGAAACAATATTAGAAGGAGATCATCAAGAGGGTGCGGCACTTACTATTAAAGGACAATATGGGATATTTCCCCGCTTTACATTGGAAACAGAGGGAGACGATATCGAAACTCAAGCATTTGTTTTTCATTCCACATTAGTCAACGAAAGGCATAGATTAGTCGCGAAAAAATTGATTGAAA
>JACPMD010000028.1 GCA_016186235.1 Candidatus Roizmanbacteria bacterium
GTGCTTTGCCGCAGCTTCCACTTTTGCCTTATCTATTCCGCTAATGGTAACCTTTCCATCATCACTGACTTCTATGTCTGTCTCTGTCTTCGCAATCAGACTGCGAATATTTTTTCCTCCCGGGCCGATGATTTCGCCTATTTTGTCTTTCGGAGGGGTAAGAACGATCACTTTAGGCGCAAATTCGGAAATCTCTTTACGAGGGGTACCGATGACAGCTTTCATCTTTTCCAATATATACATTCTTGCTTTTCTTGCTTTCTCAAGCGATTCCTTAATCATTTGGTCGGTAAGTCCATTATTCTTGACGTCGAGCTGAATCGCAGTAATGCCGGTTTCAGACCCTGTAACTTTAAAGTCCATATCACCAGAAAAATCTTCAATGCCTAAAATGTCAGTTAATAGGAGGTACTCTTTATCATCTTTGTAAATCATCCCAAGCGCTATTCCTGCAACCGGCGCTCCGATTGGAACTCCCGCATCCATCAAAGCCAATGTTGATCCACAGGTTGATGCCATCGAGGTTGAACCATTAGATGAGAGCACCTCAGAAACTACCCGAATGGTGTAAGGAAAATCCTTTGCGGTAGGGAGAACCGGCTCTATCGCTTTTTCAGCCAATGCGCCATGGCCAATTTCTCTTCGCGAAGGAAAACCAATTCTCCCTGTTTCACCCACCGAGTACGGAGGCATGTAGTAGTGATGAATGTAGCTTTTTGCCTCCTCCCCTTCAGGGCTCTCGATAAGTTGTTCTAAACTAGGGGCTCCTAGTGTAACTATCGATAAGACTTGCGTATCGCCCCTTTGAAAGATAGCCGAACCATGGGTACGCGGTAAAACAGAAACCTCGACGGAGATTTCACGGACATCGTCAGGGCCTCGCCCATCTAATCTCTTTTTCGTTTTAAAAACCTTTTCTCTGATCATTTGCTTACTTAGATAATCGACGGCTTTCGCGATGGTTTTCCGATCGTATGTTTCTTTATGTTTTTCGATTACTTCGCCCACGACTACCTCAAGCGCTTCCTCATCATCAAATTCTTTTTCAGCCTTTTTAAGGATCATCTCATCAAGGTGTTTCTTATAGTCTTTTTTCAGAATGGTAAGAATTTTCTGATCAACAAAGTGTTCCGGAACAGACTCTTTTGGTTTACCTGCTTTTTTCTGCAGTCTTTCTATGAACTCTATAACAACTCCATTCTGTTTATGAGCAAGCTTAATTCCATCAAGTATCAGCTCTTCTTTAAATTCTTCTGCCTCTGTTTCTATCATCATTACTCTTTCTTTCGTCGAAGAAACAATCAAATCTAAGCTTGAGTATTTTTGATCGTCTTCTGTCGGATTCACGACAAACGTTCCGCTCTCGCCGTTATTTTTAACGTACCCGATTCGGGTCGTAGCGATTGGACCTTCCCATGGAATGGGTGATAAGTGAAGCGCCGCTGAGACACTAATGGCAGAAAGTATTTCAGGCGAATTGGTACCGTCTACCGAGAGAAGCGTTATGATTATTTGAATATCTCTTCTATAACTATTTGGGAAAAGAGGACGAATAGATCGATCGATGAGTCGCGCTTTAAGTACAGCATCATCAGAAGGTCTGCCTTCCCTCTTTACCCAGCGGGAACCTTTAATTCTTCCGCCTGCGTAAAGTTTTTCAACGTACTCCACTTGCAAAGGCAGATAATCAATTTCCTCACGTTGATACCCTGCGGTAACCGTCACAAGAACGCAGGTATCGCCGAGCCTTCCTAATACTGATGTGGTAGCAGCTTGGGCAAGTTTTCCTACTTGAAGGGTCAGTTTTTGACCATTGATTTCAATGGAGTCTTCGATAATATTCATTTGATTACTTCTTCAGATCCAGTTTTCCTATTAATTTTTTATACCTTTTTTCGTCTAACTTTTCAAGGTAATTTAATATTCTCCTTCGCTTTGCGATTACTTTTAAGAGCCCTCGCCTCGAATGATTGTCTTTCTTATTTTCGTCAAGATGTTCAACGAGACGATCAATTTTGTGCGATAGAAGGGCTACCTGTACCTCTGGAGACCCTGTGTCACCTTTCTTTTGGGAGAATTCCTCGATTATTTTCTGTTTGTCGTCTGGGAGATGAGCCATGAGTTAAAATTATATCTGAAGCCATGCTTAGTTTCAAGTTAATTTCAATTATTCTTCTCTTTATTACCTCGCTTGCATACATTTTTTTAGTCCCGCCAACGAATCTTTTACTCATCCTGATATTCATATTACTAGCGAGCTCTTTATTATTCCTTATTCTGAGATTATCTCTTTCCTATAAACTCTCTGCTTTGCTCTCCCTTCTCGTGTTTTCGGCGCTTCTTCTACAAGCTCACGGCCTCCTCGATTTGGTTAATGCCACGTTGTTGATGAACCTTTTTTTTGCGATTTACTTGCTCTTTCTTTGAGAAGTTATCAGCGGGATTTTTTATGCATATCTCGTCTTTTAATCGTTTCAGCGAGGATTAATATAGCACTTGCCACGGCTAATAAGGCGAAAACAGTATATACGCTTGTGAAAGCTTCATTTATGCTCATATATTTTATATTCTAAAATTTTTAACGATAAAAGAGTAAAAAAGATTGCTACGCCGAAAACTTTTGACCAAATATAGTTAGTCCAAAGCTTGAAAGATACAATCCTTTTGCTACGTCTGCATAAATCTCTGATAAACGATCAAGCTGATCGTTCGAAAACATGCTAAAAGTATAAATAATTGTTGATTTAGATGCAATTGAATTACTCTTAGTTCTCTGAGAAAATATACTTAGCGTGAATCAAACCACGGCGCCAGCGCCACAAGAAAACCTTACCAAACAGCCATTAAAACCTTTCAACTTCAAAGTTATCTTCCCCTTAATTTTGATCGTCGCTGTATTATCTTCTTTGATAACATACTTATTCCTTCAGTCAAAATATGCTCCACAAACCATTACTTCAACTATCCCCCCCACCCATTACGAATCAAGTCAACCCTATCCGAAAGATGATAATACTGATGAAACGGCAAATTGGAAGACGTATGAAAACATAGAGAATGGGTATTCCATCAAGTATCCCTCAAGTCAATTAGCTCGCTTAATCTGTCCAGATGAGGAGTTAATTCTACAAAAAAGGGTCCCGGGCAATGAACAAATTGATGAAAAACCTCTTCCAACCTGTGGACGAGATGCAAGATTTGATATCGAAGTTCAAACCTATTCCATTCTTCCAGAAGAGCTTTCTACTAATAAAGATTATATTATATCTAAGGAAGCAGTAACTATCGCTAATAAAACCGCAGATAAATATATCGTCGTACCCTCTTCCACCTGCTATGGAATGTGCAGTCCAGAATGGCGAGAGGAAATTCGATTAGTGGCAAATGGCAAAACGTATACCTTTCACCTTTGGAATAAAGATCTTTCTGGAACGTTCGACCAAATCCTCTCCACATTCAAATTTTTAGAGTAAATTAAATATGTATGAAGATCGTTTACACAAAACATGCAATCAAAAAATTTAAAGATTTAAAAGCTCTTAAAGTAATAGTTAGAAAATCACATATAAAACAAGCTATTGAAAAGCCAAAATCTGTAGATGATGTTACTGATTTTCCGAAGAAAATAGCTTCAATTGACTTTGGTCCCTCGTTAATTCTACGTGTTGTTTACCGAGAAGAAAATGGTAAAATTATTATTATTACATTTTACCCAGGAAAGAAAGGAAGATATGTATGAAACTAAGATATGATAAAGAAGACGATGTCTTGATGGTATGGTTTTCGAAAGAGCCAATAGATTATGCAGAACAGGCAACAGATGTTATCATGCATTTTTCAAAGAAAAATAAGCCAGTATTAATGGAAATTTTGGATGCATCAAAATTTCTTAAGGAAACATCTCGTATATTGCCTGCTCAAATAAGACAACAAGTTAATTTAAGCTGATCTAATTATTTGACTTCCTTCTTTACTTTTGAGAATATATCTGTAATGGATCAAACAAATACACAAACTCCAGAGACTCCAACGAATACCCATGCTCACCAACCAACAAATCATTTAAAATTGATTCTACTTCTTATCCTTGTAGCCGTTTTATCTTCGCTTGGGACGTATTATGTTCTCCAATCAAAATCTCAACCTCAAATTTCCACTGTACCCACTTTAGTTCCTACGCAAACTCTCCCATCTCCAATTGCAACAGCTGATGAAACAGCAAATTGGAAGGTATTTAATGATGACAAATATCAGTTTTCTTTTAAATATCCATCAGAGGCAGTAATTATAGGGAATTTTGATAATTATTCTAATAATAAGTTAATAGGTAAAGTGGTTAGTATGAAGGGAGCTAATTTAGATTTAACCATGAGTTTGGATCTTAATTTTACAGATGAAAGTATTCTAAAAACCAACGAAAAAGTCGCACTGGGGAATAGTTTATGGTATATCTTTTTTGATGATCCGAAAGGTAATTGCCCGCCTGGTTTAGGCCCCTGCGTAAGAATACTTCAATATCAAACCAAAAAGAATAATAAATTGGTAACCTTCACGTTTAGAGAGGTGACAAAGGACGATAAAATTGCTCAAAACATCATCTCTTCTTTCAAGTTTTCAGATCAAACGGGTGAAACGGCAAATTGGAAGGTATTTAATCATAACGATTATAGTTTTAAATATCCTGTCGACTGGATAGTCAACAAACTCGATTACTTAAATAGTACTCGCCTAACAAATAGTAACAAAACTTTAACAATTACAGTTTCCGAAGGACAATATCCTTATGGTTTTAGTAGTAGTTCAACAAACTTGAAAATACAATATATAACTGTAAAAGTTGGGGGTAAGAGCTATCAAGTTAAAGAAATAACTGATGATACTGGTGCATTTGTTGATTTTAAAATTGATACAGTAAAAAAACACCATATTCTCTATGGAACTGGTTATCCTGCATCTGAAAAATCTTCACTTTCTGACTATAATAACACTAAAGAAATAATCTTCAAAATTCTTTCCACATTTAAGTTTTTACAATAAAGAGATTTCTCAGTCGCTTCGCTCCTCCGAAATGACAATGTAATAGTCAAGTTTGGTACAATATTCTGCACTTACTTTTTAGCCTCTTCATATCGATCTTAAATCCTGTTAAAAAAATGGTACTGCCATCTTTGATCGGTCGATATCAGGATAGTACTGTAAAAATAATCATTGACAATTGGATCGATTTGTAAGAATATAGAAATAATGCAGGAAATAAATAGTCCACAACCGTCGCCTACTCAATCGAACCCTCCCGCTCCCCAAGAGAATATTCCGGTTACTCCCCAAAAGATACTAAGCTTTAAATTCTTTATTATTACAATTTTCATCGCAGTCCTGCTATCTTCACTCGGAACATACCTAGTCTTGAAATCAAAATCTCAAACGCAAATTCTAGTATCGCCGACCAGTATTCCTACCCAAACCGTTCCCTCTCCAACTCCCGATGAAACAGCCA
>JACPMD010000076.1 GCA_016186235.1 Candidatus Roizmanbacteria bacterium
AGATGAGTTTAGACCGCCTTCGTTTCTATGGACAATTCAGATGTCTAACTATAGAGACAACTGAGATGTCCGTTAACATGAAGTAATTATACTTGACAAGCTTTGGATTTTACATATACTTGACATAAATCTCTATGAATGAACTCGAAATTTTGGAGCGTCAAGCGGTCGACGCGGCGATACAGTTTCGATGGACCGAAGCAGTAGATTTAAACAAACAAATCATCGCTCAAGATAAACATAACCTCAATGCATTTCTACGTCTCGGTTTTGCAAATCTGCAACTGCAAAAATTGAATGAGGCAAAAAGATTCTATCGCAAGGCTTTAAAGATTCAATCCAATAGTAACGTGGCAAAAGAAAACCTCGAGCGGATTAAGATCCTTCAATCAAGATCTGCAAAGAGCAAGAAAACCCAAGAACTCAACCTTGACCCAAACCTCTTTCTAGAGGTACCTGGAAAAACAAAAAGCGTAATTCTCGTAAAGCTAGGTCAGAAAAATATCCTTGCGCATATTAACGTCGGCCAAGAAGTTTACCTTAAGCCAAAGAAAAGGAAAGTAGAGGTAAGAGCACGCGAGAACGAATATATCGGAAGCCTTCCTGACGATCTATCAAAACGTCTCCTTTTATTCTTGAAGGCGAAAAGCAAGTACCAAGTGTTTGTCAAAGAAGCAAACCTTAATAGAGTCACCGTATTTATAAGCGAACTGTCAAAAGGAAAAAAGGTGAGTAAGTATATTTCCTTTCCGCAAAACATCTATGCTCAAATAACAGATATTCAATCTCAAGAGGAAGGAAATGAAGATGAGGCGGAAGAGCTGCCTGAAAGCGACTTGGAAAAACTCGCAGAAACATTAACGAGCGAAGAAAAAGAGTATCTCCCCTATCGCCCGGAGGCTGAAGAAGAAGAATCAGAAGAATAATGTTTTATTTTATTCTTGAAAAATAAAATAGTCCCTCTTACCGACTTGAATTTGAGAAGTTTTCGAATTTCTTTTGGTAGTTCAAAGTCTTTCATAGATCTCAAAGCGAGAAGAAATGAAAAAATAAAAAGTAACACAAACGCGATTATTAACATAATGTTAGTCTACCTCCCATTCCCCTTCCTTCTCTCCTAATATCACAATTATATCGTATGGACTTGTAATTCCTTTTGTCATTTTACAGCCTAAAAACGTTGCAATGCCTCTTGCTGTTAATGAGCCTACGGATTCTTTTTCCCAAACGATACAACCCTTTTCAGTTTTATCGATTTGAGATAGGTCAGCCACTCGTATCCCCTCCCCTTCTAAAATATTTGATATGGCCTGTACAGTTTCATAGCTTTTCGTATATAAAATTTGAACAACGCGCTTTTCATTTCTATAGGACTTTTTATAAAAGTATCCCTGTGATGATTCAAAGAATTTCTCAATAGAAAACGCTGCTATGTCGGCCCTCTTCTCGGTTGGGATCTTGCTAATTTCTTTGAACTGGCTTTTTGTTTTAGCAAAAAAACGAAAGAAAAGATAGATCCTGTCAAAAAAATGTGCATTTGTTTGCGAAAGAAACAAAGACGTTATACTCGGGACTCCCGTATCGATCAAGCCCTCTCCAAAATATATTTCGGCACCTCGATTCATCTGCCGGTTAGCTGAAGGATAAAAATAAAAATCGATAAAACTGAGCGATAAAAGGCTGAAAGACTTTCGGAATAAATCAGGTTTCTTTTCTAAATCAACCAACCTCCCTAATGCTCCAACACGATAATATCCATAACCGCCTGGGATGATTGTTTCCAGATCAGCTGGCAGCGACAGTACGTAGTCCACAGAATCGACGAGGCCAATTGAATAAAGAAGCGTCTCTTTTCCATAAAAAAGAACGTTGACTCTATCTCGCTTTTGAAAAAAAGCCGAAGAATAAAGGTTCTTAAAAAGGAAAAAGAGAGTGTAAAGACAAAGGATAACTAAAATAACTTTCAGGAGGAGTTTTGTATTGATTTTTTTCTTATGCCATTCCATGCTCTATCTTTAACCTTTTAATCTTTTTGGCAACCTCTGTTTTTTCCATACCCTTCCATAAAAACACCCTTCTTATGATAGATAATGAGGCTTCAAACTCGGGCTGAATCACTACCTGAACTCCCAAGTCTCTCATCCTTCTCTGTTGATCCTCTCGATGAACTCTTGTGAAAATTACAATTTTAGGATTCAGCCTTTTTGCATTGAAGATAATCGTCTCTTGAGAAAAATTCTCAGGAACTGCAGCAATGAGCATGTTTGAGTTTTCACACTCGGCATAGTCTAAAACATCGATCTCTGTGGGATCTCCATAAATAATATTCACGCCTTCTTGTTTTGCTTTTTCAACGGTGTGAAAATTGTAGTCGATTGCGATAAAGGGAATATTTGCAAGCATCAAGGCTCTGCCAATATATCGACCAACTCTTCCATAGCCACAGAGGATGACGTGATTTTTTAAGGTAAGAACATCAATGTTGGGTGATTCACGATCGAAATTAAAGGTGATAAACTTTTCTAATGAAGGGATAAATTGTCTAATCGCCCTACGGATAAATCCATAAATGACTTCTTTCTTATGAATCATAAAAGGAGTAATAAGAAGGGTGAGAAGGACAACGCTCACGGCGAAATAATATGACTCAGTTCTTATAACTCCATTTGTGAGACCCTGGTAGATAAGAATGAAAGCGTCTTCCCCTATTTCAAACAAAAATACAGAAAGAGAGAATGCCGTTCGCGAGTGAAAGCGAAAGAAAAGATAGATCAAAAGAACAATCCCCATCTTTATGATCACTACAAAAAAGGTAAAGAGGCCGATCAAAAAAATATTTCTCACTGCGTATGCAGGTTCTAGCGTTAAGCCTAAAAACACAAAAAAAATAATCGCGAGCATATCTCGAAGAGGACGTATCTGGGAAAAAATGTGATAATGTTCAAGCGTCTGTCCAACGAGTACGCCAGCAATAAATGCCGCTAAAAGGCTTGAAAGTCCAAAAAAAGAAAATACCGTAAGCGACGCTAAAATAAAGACGATGATAAAGAGGTTAAGGATCTCTCTAGAAACCTTCGCGACTTTGTCAAAGATGACAGGAATAAGCTTTTGTCCGACATAATATACAAGAAGAAGTATTAAAGCAGCCTTGAGGCTGTTGATGATGACATTTTGTGTGAGGCTTAGCGCAGATTGATCTTTACCAAATGAGGAAAGAATGATCAAAAGTGGAATAAATGCGAGGTCTTGAAAAATGAGCACTCCGATCGTGAGTCCTCCTAAAAGCGCCACCTGCATTTTAAAAATCAGCGACAGTAAGGAGATGAGGATTCCACTTAAAACGATCTGCAGAAATCCTCCAAGAATAACAAATCTTCCAAAGCGACGAATCGCTGAAAAATTGGTCTCTAACCCTATGGTAAAGACCAAAAGTACCAGACCTAAAATTGAGAAGTTGCTAATAAAATCCTTAGGGAGTCTCGCACCAAAAAAAAGGTGTAGAAGGATTCCTCCAATGATATATCCAATAAGCGGCGAAATCTTAAACCTTACTGCCACATATCCTCCGAGAAGCGGAAAAAGCAAGAAAACGAATGTGTCGAGAAGCAGGTTAAACGGAATATCGGTCATAACAATGAGTATACTATCTTCTCAGTTTTTTCTCGCAGTCTACGTCGTAGCGGGCTTCGGGAAGGACTTTCAGCCTCGCGATAGGGATCGGATTACCACAGCGCTCGCATATTCCGTATTTGCCTTTCAGCATTTTTGAAAGAGCGAGCTCAATATCATTCAAACGTCTTTGCAAGGCTTTTATTTCTGCCTCAATGGTATCGTGTCCGACCTGTTCACGCACATCGGTATCAACCGCAGCGTTATCAGAAGCATGATTTGGATCGGCAAATGGATCGGATTTTTTCAAATCATCAGTCTGTTTTTCTATCTTTTTCTTTTCTTGAAAGAGCACTTTTTCGAGCCCTTTCTCTAATTTTCGAGATAGTCGATTTGACATAGTCTAAAACTAAACTCCTAAAATAGTATAGAAAGTAAAAGGAAAATGTCAAGACGAACACCAAGCCAACCAAACTGTTAAAACTTTGACCCATAAAGTATAGTTTGTTCCCTTTTAATTTGTCAAACAGAAAATACACAAGGTTAAAAAACCACAAAAAGAAAAAGAAAACAAATCCGCGTGGTCGACGCTCGCGTCGAACATCAAACATAAGCTTATGAGCAATAAATGCAGCGAAGAAAAAAAGCATTGCTTCGTAAAAGGGAGTGAGGTGTCTCAATCCATCAAATCCAGAATATTTAATAGACAAAAAAAACTTCGTCTTCTCCCCTACTTCGCTTCCGGCAAAAAAGCTTCCCAGTTTGCCAAATCCTAATGCTATGAAAAGCGGTCCGATAAAATAGTCTGCTGCTTCAATAAAATTGATCTTTTTTGAAAGGAAATACAGGTAAAGAGTAAGAAACCCTCCAAAGACAGCACCTACAAGTGACATTCCCGGATATCCATTGATCAGGATAAACTTTAAAACGCTAAAACCAAATTTAGAAAAATTGAGCGCTACGTAGGTTATCCTGCCAAAGAACAAAGCTCCGGCTATCGAAAGAAAAAGCCCGTCAAATAGTTCTTCTTCTTTATACACGGTAAGACGAATATTCTTCCACAAAAGAAAGCTTCCCCAAAAAAAAGCGAGCACGAGGAAGACGCCAAAGGTATATATTTTGATGAATTTTAGATCTAAAAGAACAGGCAGCATAAATTTTGGGTATTTACAGTATAATTTAAGATCAGTGAAAAAACAATGAAACAACGGCCTCTTCGCATCGGCTTTGATCTTGACGGAGTACTTCTTTACAATCCTGCACGCATAGTGCGTCCCCTCGTAGTTTTCTTTAAAAAAATATTTATTCCAAAAGAGCAAAATAAATTTCATTTGCCGAAAACAAAGATCGAGGAAATCATCTGGCTTTTCCTCCATAAATCAAGCTTTATGATAACTCCAGGATATGATGAAATAAAAAAACTCGTGAGCGAAAAAAAAATTGAAGCCTATATTATATCTGGAAGGTATGATTCGTTAAAGGAGGATTTCTATCACTGGATCAATAAACTAGACGCTACGAAGTATTTTTCCGGTCTGCACTACAATAGCGGCAACGAGCAACCACATATTTACAAAGAAAGGATGATAAAGAAGCTCAAGTTAGATATCTTCGTTGAGGATAATTGGGATATTGTGAGTCATTTGGCCAATGATGGTAAATTACGCGACGGGAACTGTAAAGTTTTCTGGATTTACAACATATTTGACCGGGGAATTCCTTATAGGTACAAATTTCCCCATCTCAAAAAAATCATCGATTTTATCCAATCCATGATATGAAAGTCCTCATCGTCACCGATTACTTCTACCCCCATTGGACAGGAATTTCAAAGTCTATCTATAATCTCGTAACATCTTTGCAAAGTAAAATCCATTTTACAGTTCTCACGGTAAATTACACCGGTCGATTAAAATCAACTGAGACGCTCAAAAAAATAAAGATTATTCGTACTTTTAGTACGATATCTTTCAGCCGATCTAAATTTTCTTTGTCACTGTTCCTCAAAGCTATACCCCTCATTCGATCAAACGATGTGGTCTTTATTAACTCTCCTTCCGCACATATTTTGCCCATAGCTCTACTTGCAAAAGTATTTAAGAAAAAACTGCTCATTTTTCATCAAGGAGATCTAATCCTTCCAAATGGTTTCCTAAATCGGATAATTGAAAAAATATTTGATATCTCATCTTTTATTTCCTTTTCAATTGCTCATAAAGTAGCAACATATACGAGGGATTATGCCGAACACTCAAGAGTATTAAAGCCATTTCTTAAGAAGTTTAGTCCTCTGATTATGCCAATTTACTTATATGATTCTCCACAAGGCCAAACTATAAAAATACTACAAGGGCTTAAGAATCAAAAAAAAATTCTCTTTGGATTTGGAGGAAGATTTGTTGAGGAAAAAGGATTTGATATCCTGTTTAAAGCAATTCCTAAAGTAATGCGAGAAATTCCAAACGCTCATTTTATCTTTGCCGGAGAAATCAAGATGGAATATGAGGATTTTTTCAAAAAAACTCAAGCGTTGTTTGATCGGGTAAGACAAAACGTAACAATTATGGGGTTGCTCGATGAAAAAGAACTCGCCTACTTTTATAAAATGATTGATTTTATTGTGATTCCATCTCGTTCCGACTGCTTCCCTCTTTTTCAAGCCGAAGCAATGCTGGCGGGAAAACCGTCGATAGTCTCCGATATTCCCGGAGCCCGTTTCTTAGTCAGACAAACGGGATTTGGTCTCGTTTTTGCGAGTGAAGACCCGAGAGACCTGGTAGAAAAGCTCATTGACGCGGCTAAAAACAGAGATCGTTTTAGACTTGGTCAACAAAAGGTCTCGGAAATTTTGAATAATACAAGAAATGCTGAAGCAATTAGAAAATATATTGAAGAGTGAGATCGACCCCGCCTTCGCAAAAAGAGCGGAATTCCTCTTTCAAACAATTGAAGAGCGCAAACCGAAAAAAGTTTTGGATGCTGGTTGTGGAAGAGGATTCTATGTGCAGGCTTTAAGTTATTTTTCGTTTATCAAGGAAATTCAGGGAATTGATGTTAATGAAAAATACCTTGCTATTGCAAAACGAACTTGTACAGACCTTAGGTGTAGAGTTCGAAAAGCAAGCATTTATAGACTTCCCTATCCTAATGAGTATTTTGACTGTGTGATCTGTTCCGAGGTTTTAGAACATTTAAATGATGATAATAAAGCCTTGCTTGAAATAAAAAGAGTACTCAAGAAAAATGGTCTACTTTTTGTAACGGTTCCCAATAAAAATTTTCCCTTTTTCTGGGATCCTTTAAATTGGATATTAATGAAGGTTTTTAAAACTCACGTAGATAAAAACATCTGGTGGCTCGCGGGTATCTGGGCAGATCATGAAAGACTCTATGCAGAAAAACAATTAAAAATTCTAATTACGAATTGCGGTTTTCGAATAAAAGAAACAAGAAATATTATCTCCTGGTGCTGGCCTTTTTCACACTTTCTTCTGTACGGAATTGGGAAAAATTTCATAGAACTTTTTGGTTTTTCAGAATTGAGCCGTTTCTCGTATAAAGAAAACAAAGGCTTTGACAAAATTCTCGC
>JACPMD010000077.1 GCA_016186235.1 Candidatus Roizmanbacteria bacterium
ATAATTTTCAAAAAGGGTAACACTTGACTTTTCTTTCATCTATATGTAAAATAAGTTATATCTAAATATACATATGGAAAAACGATCAAGGCTATTGGATCAGACCATCAAAATGCATTTCAAAAGGCATCGCCACCAAATTCTAATGCTTTTGGGTCCGCGCCAGTCGGGCAAAACCACGCTTATCTCTCGTCTGTTTCCCCGGGCTCAATACTTTTTAGTTGACAACGAACCGATACTAAAGAATCTGGAAACATACGACATCAATATTTACAAACAAATCATACATCCTCGCGTCCAAACCCTCGTCATAGACGAAATCCATCTTCTCTCAAACCCGGGAAGATGCGCCAAAATTATCCATGATCAGTTACCCCGTCTCCAACTTATTATCACAGGCTCATCATCGCTTCATATAAAAAATAAAACAGGCGAAAGCCTTGCGGGAAGAAAAATAGACTATCACCTCTATCCACTGACATTTTCCGAATATCTCTTTCAGAAATCCATCAGCAAAGGCTTCTCTACGGCGCTAGTCGAACGGATTCTCAAAAGAAAGTTAAAACATCACCCTAGCCTCTTTGATCTTAAAGTAACCCTTGAAAATTTTCTGCTCTTTGGAGGATATCCTTATCTTATTGACAACCCCAACGATAAAGCCTATCTGAAAAATTTGGTTGAGAGCGCCGTTTTCAAAGACATTCTCGATCTAGACCTTATCGAAAACCGCCGCGACGGCCTCAATCTCCTTAAGCTTCTCGCCTATCAGATGGGCAATCTCATAAACTATTCAGAAATCTCCCTTCGCTTGGGTATAGATGCTCGAACTATCAGAAGATACATTGACATCTTTGAACAGAGTTTTATTCTGTTTCGGCTCTATCCTTACTCCAAAAACAGACGGAATGAAATTGTCAAAACTCCCAAAATCTATTTTTACGATACCGGCCTCCGAAACGCTTTGATTGACGATTTTTCACCCCTGTCTTTGCGCCCCGATCTTGGAGCACTTTTCGAAAACTTCATCATTTCCGAGGTCCACAAAGATAACTCCTACTTGAATTTAGATCTCCATTTAAACTACTGGAGAAATAAACAGGGAGCAGAGATAGATCTTGTGTTTTCAAAGAGGGATCTTCTGACGGGAATTGAAATAAAGTATACGAAAGGGTCTATAACACGAGCCTTCACCAACAGATATAAAAAGGCAAACGTTTTATTTCTAAATTCGGATAATTTCTATTGAAGTGAGGTAATTAAGGGTATTCTCCGTCATCCGCTTCGGCCTAAATACGAGTGCTCCTTAGTTTTGCAACTTTAGCTTATTAATAGAATCTTTCGCAGTTTGATCGTTCGGATTAAGTTCCAGTGTTTTGTAAAATTCCTCTAAAGCCTTTTCTTTTTGACCTAAGTTAAGATAGGTAATTCCAAGATTACGATGGACTGAAGAACTTTCAGGAGCAAGTTTCTCTGCTTGTTTTAAATGCTCTAGTGCCTTCTCATAGTTTTTTTGCCTTGAATAAATATACGAAATATTCACATGTGCCTGCCAAAGATTGGGATTAAGTTCGAGGGATTTTTGAAACATTCGTAATGCCTGATCGTTCCGTTCCGTAAGTCTGTAAAGTATGCCCAAACTGTGATAGCCGTCTGCATAATAAGGGTTTAGTTCTATTGCTTTTCGTAATTCTCGTTCTGCCCCTGCATAGTCACCCTTACGTGCCAGCACATCTGCTAAATTCTGACGTGCGATTGTACTCGAGGGAGCAGTTTTCACCGTTGCAAGCCATAAATGCTCCTTGTCTTTCCAGTCGATATTGCGAAGGTATGTTCTAACCAGGAATAATCCTAGTACAATAACCATAAAAAAATGGATAAAAACCACATACGACCTTCTTTGTGAAATCGTATTTATGAAGTAAACAAAAGCAATACAAATGCCGGCCGTACCTGCGTACACATAGCGTTCCGCGACAAAAGAAGAGAGACGAAAAGGGGTAAGCGTCGGAATCAAAGTAATAATAAAATACGATAGCCAGAAAAAGACCGGCTTGCTTTTCCTCCATGAATAGAAGATAGAAATTAAGAAAAGGATAAATATAAAAATCGCTACTCCGTACTTAACGTATGTGTAATGTATATCCGTATGGAAAAACGTTAGAACAGCTGGGAAAGCAATGAGTTGAAGATAGGAAACGATCACGATTGGAACTTGAATAAAAGGATTTCTCAATCTAAATCTATTCTCTTGATAAAATGCTGTTTCAAGAAGTGTCACTCTTTCACCCAATCGTAACAGAAGAAATATCATGAACCACATAAACGCTATGGAAAAATATAAAATAAGCTTTTTCCACCTCTTTTTCAAATCACCGAAGCTTATTTCATAAAAGAGAAGGATAAAGGGCAAAATCAAGGATTTTTCAGAACTAGAAAGAGAAAATAGGAAAGAGATAAGAGAAGCTGCATAGAAGAAGATCGAAACGTTTCGGAAAGAGTCTTGGCGAATCTGTTTTTCTACGGAGAGCACATAAAATAAAAATGACAGGAGAAGGAAAAAGCTATACTGACTATAGACCCCACCTGAGATCCAGGTAACTGACTCCGTTAGGAGTGGGTGGACTGCAAATATCGCTGAGGCGAATAAAGAAACAGTTCTATTTTTTGTGGTAATAAGAGAAAGAAAATAAATGACAAACACTGTTCCTAGATGGAAAAAGATGTTAAACAGACGAAAACCTATAGGATTTGAATCAACTATCTTGTAGATTATGAAAAAAGGGATTGAACGGGCAAAAAAAAATGTATTAGAAAAAATGTAATCAAATTTCTTTATAATCGGATTATTCACAATTGCAGGAATATCATCAGAAATAAAATCGTTCCTTAATGAGTTGGCATAGGTTACTGCAACGAGGATAAACAGGAAAAATAATACGAGAAGGTGTTTTTTAATAATTGCACGCATTATTTTTGTTCTATCATCTTCCCCTTCGTACGGCAAGATTGAAGGGATAAAAATATCGTTCCCACTGTTCGTCGCTGGAATTATAGATGTTATCCCCAGCAAAATAATCAACGATAAGTTCTCTGAGTCGGGTAATCTCCCTCAGAGATTCTCTGTTTTTTGGGTCATTCATCGTGAAGTCCAAAAGCTCTAGAGCTCGATAAAACGCCATGAGGCTGTATTTCTTATCTTTCTTTCGCCATATGATTGCTCTCCCCACTTCTGCACCGATATTTGCCATCTGTTCAACACTTGATAAGCTATTCCAGCGAGAAACGAGATCTTTATGAAAGATATTCATCTAAGTATTAATTTCTTTACAACCGCGACTATTTTCTTTTGAATATCTTTATTCTTGACACCTCTCGTGAAATTATTAAGGCGTGGCCTTAGATTTATTATCGAGTCAAATTCTATAAACTTTTCTCCTTTTTTATCGGGATAGAGATTTATTCCCCATAGATCATCCTGTTGTGATCCTTCCTTTAATAAGATTGCTTCTTCATCTGCGTGCATATCTGCGTCAACTACCATTACACTCTTTTTTATATCAACCACCGCTTTGACGAGTCCACCAAAAATGCGCTTAGACATTTTCTTCAATTCTTCAATCCTGATACTTTTATTAACCGATTTCATAGGCAACAGTATACTGCTCTTAGTTGATTTTGCAAATATTACAGTAAAAAAATCCCGTCAAATCAACTTAGAGAAGTATATATACTACTTCGTCAACTGAGCAATCCAGACTTTCGCCAGTTGATCGCTCGGATCA
>JACPMD010000029.1 GCA_016186235.1 Candidatus Roizmanbacteria bacterium
AGATGCGTCAATTTTACTCATCGGGGCGGCGAAACTCGTTCCTTAAATAAATAAAAAAACCCTTATGGAAAAAGGGCAATAAAAAGAGCTACTATACTATACAGCAAGGTCTGTCAAATGTCAAGCGGAATTTTTAATGAAATATTTCTTTCCTTGTTTATTAACGTGAGCAGGATAATGGATTTTTATTTTGTCAAGAATTTTTCCTAGGGTTGAAGTCTCCGACTTCTGAGGAGAGAGAGGAGTATGATTCTTTGCCGGTTCAAGAAGTGCCTCTTCTACTTCTTCTCCCAAAAGCAAAATATTTTCTTCAAGATTCTCGGAGACTTCTAACAATCTCTGGAGCGTTTTTCTCCCTTTTACAGTTCCCAGAAGAAATGTCATCCCGCCGATTGCAAGCGCACCTAACGCAAAGCCAAACCAGAAATTTGAAGGAGGATGACTACTTATTTTTTGCGCGTCTTTTTTCATGAATAAGATCGACAATTTTTAGGATGGATTTGAAACCCGACACAAAACCTGATAATTCACTCAATCCATGTTGAAGAGAAGTGCCAACACTTTCAAATCCTTCGATAATAGTATTTACTTTGCGGAGCGTTTTTCTTATCTCTTTTAAAACAAATATGAGTTGTATTCCAACGATAATGAGAAGAATCGTTGTCACCGTTAAGACAACCGTCAGTAAAAACTGCGTTGTATCCATTCTTCAATTGTGGAGAAAATTTCTTCGAAAGTCAAATAGAAATGGTTAAAACGGATTAATCTCTATGTGACGTTTTTTCTTGTGAACAGATTTTTGGGAATATCAGTTTTCATAAGGAGAAGTTTTTTCATCATAGTAATCCAAGTTCTTTCATAAGCATTTTCAATCTTCCTGGATTATTTTTCTTTGCCCAGTAGAGATTTCCTAAAAGAAGCGTATCAAATGTGCCGGCGTCGAGCCAATAACCCTTTAGTTCGGCCCAACGAAGCTTTTTTGCCTTAATGTAAAAATTGTTTACTTCGGTAATCTCGAGTTCTCCTCTCCAAGAAGATTTACATCGTCTTACATAGTCAAAAACGTTTTTATCATACATATACAACCCTGTTACTGCGTAATCCGAAGGAGGTTCTTTAGGCTTTTCAAGTATCTCAATTATTGTCTGTTTATCTCTGTCAAATCGAGGTACTCCAAAGCGTTTTGCATCAACAACCTTTTTCAGAAAGACGAGCGCTCCATTCTTAAAATCTTTCGCTTCTTTTGAAATATCTGCGTCGGTAGTATTATCGCCAAGAATTGCCACTATTGGTTTTCCATCAGAAAAATCTTCGGCGAGAAGGAGGGCGTCTGCGATTCCTCCGTCGGGTTTTTCTTGATAAGCAAATTCTAAGTGATTAATACCAAACTCTTTACCGTTCTTGAGGACATGTATATAGTGCCCTGAATGCGGACCAGATACTACAACCAAGATTTCTTTAATTCCTGCTTTTACCAATGTTTGAATTGGATAGTAGATCATTGGTTTATCGTAGACGGGAAGAAGATGCTTATTGGTTGCAAAGGTAAGGGGGTAAAGTCTGGTTCCAAGTCCTCCGGCGAGAATAACTCCTTTCATAGTTATGGGACAAAACCTAGCGGTTTTTTCCCAACGATTTTCCCTACTTTGTGTTCAAAGCTATTTATCCTCAATCCGAACGCTTTAAACAAATTAATAATTGTTTTTTTTAATCACGGTAGAATTATTAATTTAAAAAAGAGCATAAGAACTAGGCCAATGAGTACATATTCTACCACAATTTTGAGATGAATGTCGTCATCCACGGTGTGATGGTAAATTCCCCATAAAATGTAAAACGAGACAAAAAATGAAACAATGATAAATTCTGGTAATCTTTCTCCCTTGTAAAAATTAAGAAGTGCTATGAAAAAAACGCCAGCAGTGACCAATAAAATATAATCAAATGTGTGTTTTTTTAGTTCTTTTTTCAGGTGTATAAAAAAGTGTCCCATTGTAAGTCTAGAGAACTGCTCCCTTTGATAAAACCATCAACCCCAAGAGCATAAAGGCAACAAATATGAAATGTGCTAGATTTTTTCCGCCGATTCGTACAATATGCAATCTCGATGCAAAATAAAAATCAAGAAGAAGAGCCACAATTAAGTAGAGAAGAAAGAGAAGGCTAAGATTGAAGGAAAAAGGGAGCGTGTAGCTTTTTGATTGAGCAGATTGGACTTCTCGTCTGGATATTTGAGTAGAAACAGTTTCATTTTGAGGAGGCTTCGTCGGTGCTTTAGCCAGATAAGAAGGGAGCGGTTTGCCAAACATCTGTACGACGAGCGTTGTCTGTTCGTCATTCAAAACCCCATTAACAACGGCAAAACCAACATCGGTATAATCTTCTCGAAGAACATTTTCCTTGTGTGAAGGTGATGCCATCCAAGCGTCAATAACGCCTTGCGAGAAAAGAAAATTTTTGGCAAGATTTTCACCCGCAAATTCATATTGATATCCAGAAGCCAAGATGAAATCCCAAGGAGTTTTTCCGTCTGCTGCATAGTGAGACCAATAGTTTTTAGCGAACATATCTTGAGCTTTAAGCTTCGCACCCTCTGAAAGATCTTCGTTAAAGGAAAGAGGAGAGAGGTTGTTTTTTGTTCTTTGCTCATTAGTAAGTTGATAGAGTTTTTCCAACGTAATATCAGTTGCGAAACCTAAAACGCTCCCTTTTTCGAGAGGAATTGTTTTCAGTGCGAGGCTAATGACAAGGGCGAGGAGGAGATAATAGGTGAGGACATTAATATGAAGCGCTTTTGCTCTAAAGTTATTATTCTCTTTAGGCACGAAAAGATGATGTAAGAAGGCAAAGAGTCCTTTCATGGCAAAAATCTTTTTACAAGCTTCAGATTACTTTTAATATATATATACATTAATACTATCCCAAAAGAATCTATAATAACATCTCGTATTTTTCCTTCCCTTGTTGGGACAAATGTTTGGTGAATTTCATCAGATAAAGCATAGAAGAGGGAAATTATGAGAGGAAAGATTAATTTTTGTTTCAGAGTGATGTTTTTGTTCTCAATTGAAAAGAAAGCTCGGAATAACAAAAAATAGAGGAAAGCATACTCGATCATATGGAGGCCTTTAAATATAAGAAAGTCATAGAGCAAAGTTCCGGTAACCTTGACTGACATACGTGAAGAGAGATAAAAAATTATTATCATCCAGAAAAGGGGCGGTAACCAATACAAAATGAGTTTTCGAAGTTGTCTCACATCCATTTAAACATTCTAAGAAGAACCGAAAGAATAGTCAAAAGAGAATAAGAAACTGAAGCAAACGTCAAACCTTTTAAGAGCGCGTAGTGTGATGAGTCTTTTAGATCTACAC
>JACPMD010000089.1 GCA_016186235.1 Candidatus Roizmanbacteria bacterium
CATGCCATGCGAACGCTCTAGCCAGTTGAGCTAACGGCCCTTCTCTTTGGATTATATTCTATAATATCCACAACGATATTTAAAGGCGTTGACATTCAATTCCGTCTGCTGTACACTATGTACATATGATAGACAAAACTTTATTTACCGCAACAGAGGCAAGGCAACATTTTTTTGAACTTTTGAGACAAGCAGAAGAGAAAGGAGAAGTAACTATTATTAAAAAAGACGCGAAAAGAAGATTTAAGTTAATCTTTGTAAAAGAGAAAAAAAAGAGAGAAAATGTTGATAAAATCTTAAAAGAAATTGCTGCTATTGGGCTTAAAACAAAACCCTGGGAAGAGATGAAAAAAATTATCGAAACAAGGTATGAAAATCGTCTATGACAACCCTCTACTTAGATGCGAATATCTTTTTTTATCTTGCTGAGAAATCATCTTTATTTTATAAATCCTGTTCAGAATTCTTGCGTTATTGTAAAAAACATTCTATTTCTATTATTACTTCTGCGGAGACAGTCCAAGAAATTCTCCACTATTCTAAACAAACAAAACAACTTGGTCGTGGAATTCGCATCATACGATCTTCACTTAAATTGATTAATTACCTTTGCCCTGTGGATAAAGAAATTATCGAAGAATATCTTAATCTCGCGTCGAAATATGTTACTCTTGACAGCAGAGATTTAATACATCTGGCTACAGGAATCAAAAATCAAGATGTTGTGGATTACATAATTACGTACGACAAAAAGTTACATACAGTGAAAGATATGAAATCTATAGCTCCAGAAACATTTCTTAGATTAACTCATGATATTTAAAGATCGACGAGACGCCGGTGAAAAACTGCTAGAAACCTTAAAAAAGAATAAAAGCGTCCAATCTTCTTCTAATACCGTTGTAGTTTCTTTGCTTCGCGGCGGCGTAGTCATCGGAAACGCTATTACTCGAGGCTTGAAAGGCGCTGTTCACCTTCCTCTTGTAGTTGCCAAGATTCCTGCTCCCGAGAATCCAGAACTCGCCATAGGAGCGCTCTGTTTTGACGTTGTCTATCTCGAAAAAAAAGTCGTCGAATCGCTGGGAATTGAAAGATTTATGATTAGAGACCAAATTGAAGTTGCTCGACAAAAACTTAATTCTTACATAAAGCGATTCTCGCTGAAAGAAGATCATTATGGGCAAAATTTAAAAGATTCGCTCTGCATTCTTACGGATGACGGGGTAGCGACCGGCTCCACGGTAAAAGCTGCGCTGTTATATCTAAGAACTAAAAAACCCGAATCATTATTTCTCGCCATTCCTATTGCGCCTGCCGATTTTGACACGAGAGGGTTTGATAATGTGTTCATCCTTTATAAAGATCCCATGTTCTCTGCGGTTTCTCAGTTCTACGAGCGTTTTCCTCAGGTTGAAGACGAAGAGGTGAAAAAGATTCTTAGAAGCTAAATTCAATAAAAATAGGTAGGTGATCGGAATAATCTGTCCTGATAATTTGAGCCGAGTGTACCTGAATGTCATTGGTAGCAAAGACGTAATCAAGTCTCCAATCAAATCCTGTTTTCCATCCGGCGTAGTCATCGAGAGGTTTCGTAAAAGCTGTTTTTTGCGAAACATCAGGTCCGCACAGCGTAAGGTATTTCTTAAGTTCTCTGATGGTATACGAGTCTGGAGGCGCGTTCAAATCGCCAGAAAAAAGATAGGCTCTCTTTTTTTCTTTCACAATTTCTGTCAATGTATCCACCTCACGTATCTTCTCTTCTGTCTCGACGAACTGAGAGATAAACATGAGGTGATCGGTTGCTACGGTAAGAGGGATACTCCCTAGTTTTAATTCTCCCTCGATATATACCGACCCGTATTTCTCCGCTCGTTGACGCTTTTCTACTTGGGCAGTACAAGAATATGAGAATTTTGAGATCGGAAACTTACTAAAAATGCCGTTCCCGACGACCTTCGCCTCGTCTTTACTCCAAACCATCCCCGGCTGAAAAAAATAATTATAGGAGATTTTTTCGGCAATATATGAGGCGGTATCAATCCCTCTGTTGTATTCCAGACCGCTCGAAAGTTCCTGGAGATTTATAACATCAGGTTGGTATTGTCTAATGACCTGGACAATATGTTCAATGTTTTCTTTAAAGAGGATGTTCCATTGAAGAAGTCTCAAAGTCATACCGCTATGAAAACTATTCTATCAGAGTTCTTTCTTCGTCTGATGCGATGACCTTAAAACCAACGTGCGAATGGCCGGCAAAAAAGAGTCCTTCCCCTACTCCGGCTGACAAAAGAAAGTGTTTTTCTCCTCCGGTAAGATAGAATGTTTCGGTTATTTTTTCAACCGCAGCCGGAGACTGCTTTAGGATAATCTGGAGGCTCGAGTTTGTAATGATCGCTTTTCCCTCATCGGTCGAAAGAAAGTCTTCAACGTCTTGTGTAATGGTGGTGAGGCCGAGCAAATATTTTCGTGCTCTTTTAGCAAAGCTATGAAGATAGGCGCCTGAGTCTTTATGTTTTATGAGATACCACGCCTCATCGACTACGAGTACTCGTTTTCTTTTATCTTTACGTATTCTGTTCCATACATAGTCCAACACGACATACATCGCAACTGGCCTCAGATTTTCCTCTAAATCTCGTATACCAAAAACCGTAAAGGGATTTTTTATGTCAAAATTCGACTGTTGGTTAAAAATTCCCGACGCAGAGCCTTTGACAAATTTTTCCAGTCTACTAGAGAGTTCTGTTGCCTCAGGAGTTTCCATCCCAGTGAGTATTTTATAGAGGTCTTCCAAAAGCGGCGGTTCATTTTTAAATGTTTCTGGATCCTGCGTAATTCCTTTTTCTCGATAGGTCAATACAAGCGCTCTATCTAAAAGCGCATCCTGAGAAGGCGTAAGATCTCCCATAATTACCTTCATGAGTGAGTGAAGATCGAGAATTTTATTCGATAATTCATCAGGCTCAGGGTTGACGGTTGTAAGATCGAATGGATTGATTTTATACTGAGAGCTCGTTGAAAAAACGACAAATTCTCCGCCGACAGACTGCGTCAATTTCTGATATTCATTTTCTGGATCGATGATCAATACGTCTGTCCCCATCATCAAAAGTCTCAGCGCCTCGAGTTTGACCAAAAAACTCTTCCCGCCTCCTGACTTCCCCAGAATAACAGAGTTGGCATTTTCTAACGTAAACCGGTCGAAAATAATCAAACTTCCATCATGCTCGTTGATGCCGTATAAAATACCCTCATTTCGTGTAAGAGAAGCTGTTGCAAAGGGAAAGCTCATCGCTAAGGAAGTCGTGTCCATATTTCTCCAGACAGTCAGCCTGTCATAAAACATAGGCATGGTCGACTTGAATCCCTCCTCCATTTCAAGCGTCGCTTGCTTTGCGATGATAAGAAGCGAGGAAGCCACCGCGTCTACCTCCTTGCTAATCCTATTGAGCTCCTCGAGCGTTTCAGCAGGGATAGTAATATACAAACCAAACTGAAAAAAGCGCTCAGCTCCTTTTGCGAGTTCGGACTGGAGAGCTAAAGCATCATCCAGCGCCACCTGAACAGTCGGATCGACGACTTTTCCGGCTTTGATATCCGATTCTATTGTTGCCTCCATCTCTGCTATCTTCCTCTTTAGATCGTCAAGCACTGTTTTTGACTCCGTGGGATAGACGTACATTGAGATATAGAGAGGATGATCAAAGGTAATGAGCGAATACAACCAGTTAACAGAAATGTAACGGGGGTATCCTACCACATAGAGCGTTCGGTAATATTTATCGTCGATCTTAATATGATTAAAGTCGACCTCAACGTAGGAAGGGGCAATAATATCCTTTACCGAAACCGAGCCTTTCGCCAAAAAGTCAGCGACTTTCTCTGCGTTTGGCAACTCTCCATTAATTTTCCTTTCGCCTGTTTTTTTCCCAAATAATCCAAGCATAGATTATCCTCCTGTCAAGACAACATCGGTATAACTATCAACCGGCGCAATTCTCCTGCCTGTCGAGGTCGGAGCGTAGAGATTATAAAAGAGTTCTGTCAATTCCTGTTTTTGTAAAACCGTCGCGCGCAGTCCAATTTTCGAAAGCAAGCGAATAAGGTGGTCTCTTTTTGGATAGAGCGAAGTCTTCGCTCGGCTTATCACGTATTCTTTGTTTAAGCCTTTTGCGCTCACGCCCGAAACACCCATCTCTAGTGGCGAAAAAGGAACGGTGAAAAAGAATCGTTTCTCTAAAACGGTATTTTTTTTGACAATATTTTTTATAAATTCTCTGTAGCTTGTAAGTCGTTCCCTGATAAGGTCTTGCTTTTGTTTGGCGATTTTCAACTCGAGATAGTCTAAATATGAGGATATGTCCATTTTTTTGGAGAGAATAAGAATTTGAGTTGGAAACGAGAGAGAATTTAGAAGACCTGCATACGCATAGATCATCGAATTTTGTTCTTCCTGCGATAAAAGCCAGAAGTTTACCGCGCCGACCTCGATAACAACTACCGCCGAATAGTCTTTCATCAATACAATATCGTCTCGAATATCTTCGATTTCAATAAAGGACTGTGTTGACGCCTTCACCGGCGAAGTTGCTTTTTGAGTGGCCATACTCAAATTAATTCTCTCGAATAAAACTCAAGCGGTTTTTGATTTACTTCGTCAATTTTCACTTTCATTGTATCAAAAAAGTAGGTGTTCCTTGGGTCCTTAAACTCAAACGTATACTCTCCTGAGGGAAGCAAATTGAAGGTAGCAAATACTCCATGGGGATTTGTTTTTAAAAGACGCACCACTTGATTGTCTCCTCCCTTCACGTAGATAAGGATCCCAGGAAGAGGAATCGTTTTATGGTTTTTTACGACGCCGGTAAAAAAGGGTTGTTGATGCGAAGCTGGCTGCTGCTGTTGGGAAAGAGAAGGCTGAATTACAGGTATGACAGGATGTTTTTTTGGTTTCGACTGAACGAGCGCTTCATTGGGTTTCCTTAGAAGCAAACTGATTTCATTTTTTTTGGGATCAGCTTTATTCTTAGGTTGTGTTTTTGACAGATAATGCGCAAGTTTTTCTCTCGATTCGACGTGGGTAAGGACTCTATGAGGATCATCGACAAAATAAAGATTGCTCAAAAAATAGACAGGAAGATTTTGTTTGTGATATTTATACTGAGTTGGTGAAGTTAATCGCTTGACCAAATTCCTAATCCAAACATCAAGTGGCCTATCGTTTATCGGCAAGAAGGCAAAAGCTAACCCAAGTCCCGCAA
>JACPMD010000090.1 GCA_016186235.1 Candidatus Roizmanbacteria bacterium
GAAGAGAGGAAAAAGGAATATGGTTGCGGCGAGGATATATGATTTGATCGTTTGAAAGATATGAGTGTTAGTCATCCGGTTGTCAGTGTCAATTAATGATGAGCCAATTAAAGTGTACCGGAAACTCATAGGCTTTATCAACAGCAACTTTAAAGAAAGATTTACAAGAATTATTGTTCGAGCCTGCTTGTGGTGAGCTTGTCGAATCCATCGAGGACTCACACGATTTTTTTTCAGCAATGCTTAATTGAGGAGGATTAACGGGTGAGGTGGGGGTGATATAAATGAGAGTGTCCTCCTGAATATTTGAGTTATAAACAACCACTTCGGTAGTATTTTGATCTAGTCTGCCGATGCCGGCCATGGCTGTTTTTGTTTCAATCGCAGGTGCGAAAATCCCATTTTTCTCAAAATTTTCAGACGATGCGATAATTGCTCCCGCTTGTGTTGCTTCGGTGTACTTTTCTTCACCTTCGGTGAGCGGGTCGATTCGATTTGTTTTTATTCCGGCTTCGGCGACAAACGTTCCTTTAGAGGTGATAGTCCCATCTTTTGCGATGATTACTGCGCCGCCAAAGAAGTTTACAGAAGAAAGCGCAGAAAGTTTCAGTTCTGAAGATAAGGAAATGACCGAATCGGCTTCAATAAGCAAACTTCCCGTAAGGATAGAGTTGGAAACTGTTAATGAGTAAAGATTTGTTGAGCCTGTAACAGTAAGCTGTTCAAACTGTGGGGAAAAATCTTGTTCAAGATTTTGATAATAGGTTGGGTCGGGGTGAGGTTGGTTTTTTATTTCGGCAAGAAGTTTCTGGACGTCATTTACATTGGTTGTGAGCGATGCGAGCGATGACGACTGGCTTGATATATTTGTTTGTGTACTGAGGAGATCGCGAGTAAGAGAGTTGATGTTTTCGGATTCAATTTCTCTCGCTACCAATTTACCCGAGACCGTTGCTTCAGATCCACGAAGTTCACGAGCGGTAAGGACTCCAGCAATACTTGCCTCTCTCGCTGTTAGCTCGCCACTGAATGTTGCATTGCCGGAGGAGTCAACTGAGGCTACTGTTTTTCCTTCCAAGCCTTTGATGATAAGTTCTGCGAGAGGACCTTTGTCTTGGGGCGCTTTATCAATTTGACTCAAATCAATCTCAAGATTCTGAGTACTCGGTTTTATCGATGTAACTTCGAGTTCATTCACTTTGGCCTTTTCTTCAATAACGATATTTTTAGTTTCTATAACGGGCGATACAATTTTTTCACTGACGAATAAACGAGATACCTGCAATGTGTTATTTATTATGGCATTTTCCGTTTCAACAAAACCGGCTTTTAATTTTCCAACTACTGACTCGGAAAAAGCACCGACGTTGGTAATAAGTTCTCCTGTTTTGAGACGTACTTTGTATAGTGTAGATTCTAAGTTTGCATTTTTGACGTCTGTAAAATTTCCGTCGTAGATCAATGGCTCAATGATCGCGTCTCCAGCAGAATAAATCGTTACCCCAGGATTGTAATAGACAAGATCTACCATGACGAGGATCTTTCCTTGATCGTTATCAAAATCTTCGAGTGCTTTGCCTATGACCGGACCCGCTTTAGTCGCTTTCATTGCAAATCCCCGCGTGGAAGAGCTTGTAAGATAATCGCCTTTTCGTATCGGGCCTTTTTCGTTGGTTACCTTGGTCAGGACTCGTCCTGCCAGGGCAAGTTTTGAGATAAAGGTCTGAGGGCCAAGCTGGTCAGGATTACTAATGAGCGTTGGATCAGAGCTCTCGATTCCAAGAAGGCTAGACTCATAGGCAGAGGAGGATTTTTTCACTCGAAAACGATCTGATGAAGTATCGATAACGAGCACATCACCTGGTTCGAGAGGCTCGCTTGCCGGTGCGTGTTCGGCGATGTCGAAAGTTCCCGTTCTGTTCCAATATGAACACGTTCCATTTACCCCTTTCCAAAAAATGCGATTATTTGTTTTATCAAATCCAAAGTCGCCATTATTCAAAGAACTGCATGTGGGGCCTTCCGAAGCAGTATTCAAGTTTAAGCCGATGTTGTTTGTCGAACTTGTTGATAATTGGAGTTTGCCGGTGATGATTGCCGCGCCAGAAACCTCGAGTCTTGCGTTGGGAGATTTTGTGCCGATTCCAACGTTTCCGCCACTTGTAATCCGAACTCTCTCTACCGGAGATAGAGAATCATCTGACGTGAAAAAACCAATACGTCCTGAGAAATCTCCTATCTCGTTGGATTCAACCTCTGCTCCAATAATTGCTGCTTGTTGCGTGAGGCCTGCTAAGTCTAGTCCTTCAAAAATAATCTGTCCAATTTTATCTCCTCCTACGAGAGCAGCATCCCTGCTTTTTTTACTTAACGTTATGGCAGAGCTTTCTAAATAGTTTTCACTCGTTAATTTAATATCCGCATCGTCAGCGAAGATATCTAACGTTTCAACCGGCACGTCCGTGCCAATTCCTACATTTCCTGAATTGATAAGAGTCAGGCCTCCAATACGTCCCTTTTTTCCGGTTTTGAGTTTAATATCGCCACTGCCCGTTGCTTCTAAAACAACGTCTCCCAAACCTGCGGACTGTAGAGTGAGGGAGTTGGCGCTTGTGATTAGGAACTCAGAACTTTTATGAGTTGACCTAAACCCTACATACTCAGATCCTATTAGCATATCTCCGTCTTGATTGATATAGGGAACAGATAAAACATCAGACCCAACAGGAAAGCCTCGAAGCGTATAAGCATCCTGAGCAAAACCTACGTTCGGAATTTTCTTTCTCGGTGCTAATTCAGAATCATTTCCGACCGTTATTCCTAGATAGAGATCTACATTATTGATGAAGAGAGAATTGTTTATCTGAGCGCCACATTCACTTCCGATTACGGTCGAGAGAAATCCTTCCTTATTCCCGCTCAGTCGACATTTACCTGTTGAATAGAGATGTTCCTCCGCATCGGGATGATTATAAAGTTTAAATTCTACGTTCGTATAAGTGGTAATAGGGTTTCCTAAAATATCAGAGAGTTTAGCCTCAAAAAAAATCTCCCTCTTTAAAGAGGGAGAGACCAAAAGAAAGAGCCAAAAAAAAGATGGAAATTGCAAGTAGAGCTAAATAAACAACGTTTGTATTTCTTTTATATAGATTGTTAGTAACTGATAGAATTGATTTTCCATACTGTTGTATAACTGAATCAGGTTTATTATCCACATCTTGTTCTCTTTGAGAGATTAATTGATGAGAAGCGAATCTGCTAGACATTGGTTTTTCTTCTACATTAGTCAAACCAATCGTTGGGTTAGTATATATAAGCTTCTGTTCGAGACATATGGTAAAAAATTTCCTCACTGTCGAAAGACGTCTATTAATCGTTTTAATGGGAAAATGACTATTGTTAAGAAAAGATTTGTACTCCTCAATGTCTTTTGTACTAATGAGGTTAACGCTGTTTTGGTCTGCGTTTATCCAACCTAAAAAAAAACGTAAATCCGACAGATAATTCTTAACCGTAACACTGGATAAATTTTCAGCAAGAAGCCGCTTTTCAAATAAGGCTTGAAGATAGAATACATTATACATAAGTTAACCTTAATTTCATAGTAATCCAATAACAATAAGCTTGTCAAGAGGTATTTAGTGCGTATTATGATATAGATAAAAAACGAAAAAGGGCATGCGAGATGAGGCTTATAGAATTATTAATTTAAGTTACTTTAAATTCACTTAAGTTATTTTAAATATAAAAAAGGAATACTGAACAAAACACAACTTATAGTAAACCAACCTGTAGTTAATGATATGGCAATGTCGTCGTATATGACCTCTCTAAGCGTTTTTTTGCGTTGAATTAAACCTATAGAATATATTCTCTAAGTCTAATTGATGTAAAATTTTCTTAAATTGCACGTTGTAGTACTATTGATTGCCTTAGTGGCACTTAGCAAACCAACATCCAGTTTGATAATTTTTTTTACGTCTATTCTAAGATAATTATTATGGCGAGATGAGCTATAAATGTGCGTTCGTGTGTTTTAATAATTTCGGCGAATTTTTCTAATATTAACGCTTGTAAATTTATAATTTTAGACCTTTTTATCGAAACTCTAAGTCTGTGTACTACTTTTTTCAACGTTTATTAATTTAGGCGAAGTAATTTATTAGATTTTTCTATTTACTAATGTCTTTTTTAAACAATTGTTATTGACAAGAAATCTTTCGTCTGTTACATTGTTTGCGTATGGGAGTCAAAGATAGACGGACGAAGATTTTATTAAGTTTATTTCTTTTATCAGACGTTAATTTTAATTTTGTAACGCTGAGCGAGTCTAACTTAAAGATCTTTGATCTTTATCTAAATCAAAAAACTCGAGGCACTCTTTCCGGACTCATGAGGGAGGGACTCATTGAAAAACAAACGAGCGAAGTTACATCAGCTGCCATAACTCCTACTGGCGTGCCGCTTCCTATACAGACCATTGCTACAGAAGGAGTTTACCGATTAACGGAGAATGGATTTCATGCGCTCTGTTTACAATTTCCTTTCTTCCGATTCTTGAGGGACAGGTGGGATGGAAAGTGGAGAATCCTTTCCTACGAGATTCCAGAGAAAAAACGTGAACTTCGGGATAAGTTAAGAAGAGAAGTTGTAGGTTGGGGACTGGGTCCTTGGCATAGATCATTTTGGGTAACGCCTCATCCCATTATCGAAAATCTTAAGGAACTTGTTTCTCAGAAGGAGGAGGAAGAATATTTGCAGGCCTTTGAGGCAGATCACGTTTTTGGCGACAAAGAGACCTTTATTGAGAAAGTCTGGCAAAAATCTACACTCGATAAAAAATATAGAGATCTATTCAAGAAATGGCATGATATTATTGCCTCAGGGATTGACAAAACTGAGAAATTCAAGCAAATAATCGCGCTTTACGTTGACGTAATAAGGAATGATTCCGGCCTTCCTAAAGAATTAGTGGGGGAGAAATGGATTGGATTTGAGGCCTTCACTATCTTTAAGGAAATACGATCTATTCTATTATAAATATTATATCTCCTTCTATATCAGTTCGTCTAACCTTCACGCGTGAGGCTTCGAGTATGTCTAAGGTCTCTTTAGCAGGGTGACCATAGGAGTTAT
>JACPMD010000091.1 GCA_016186235.1 Candidatus Roizmanbacteria bacterium
GAAAACGCGATTGATAATGAGGTAACTGATAGAGTATTTGCTAAAAGGTCTATTATTTCTTTATCAATCTAGTTTTGTGTATTAAAAATTAGGGACAATTGAGATGTCCAAAAAAGGGACATTTTAGATGTCTGTTAACATTTTAGACTTTAAAAACAAAGCCATCCTTTGAGCGTACGACCAAACCTGCAACAGGATTTGCAAAATGCGATCCGATGACAAGCGTATTTGTGTCAGCAATTTCTTCTAGTAATTTTTTGCGCGATGCAAGAGCTCTTTCAGGGTAAGTATCGCCATCTGCCATCCACTCAGGTCGTGCAATTTGACAGGGATGATGAAAAACATCGCCCGAGATAATCGCTCTCCCTGCATTCATTATCGGAAAAACCGAATCATCAAAAGCAGTTTTGTCATCGCCGATTTCTTTTTGAGGTTTTTGTTTCCAGTAGTCGTATTCTTCTTTGACAAATAGATACTTGGCATTTGAGAAGGTTGGGATCCAGACTCCTCCCTCCCATCGTGTGTTCCATCCAACATGATCGCAATGCAAATGTGTGCAAACTACAATATCAATATCTGAAAAAGTAAAACCCGTTTCTTGCAATGTTGTAAGAAAGTCGGTTTTTAAGTTTGACCATTCTTTAAGATCTCTGCGTGGTTTGCTGTTTCCATTGCATGTGTCAACGAGAATTTTCTTCTCTCCAGATTTGATTAAAAAACTTTGGACTTGTGCCTTGAGATTGCCTTTTTCATCAGCAACAACGAATGTTACGAACATTCTCAGGACGAGCATCCTTTATGATGCTTTGGATGAGTTTTCCCGCTTCGATCTCGACGATCTGGTAAATTTCTACTTTTCCTGCGGTCCATTTTAAGCCCATTGTTTGAGAGAGGCTATCTGATCTGGTAAATAATCTATCCCTCCAAATTCTTTAATTACAATTGATTTAATTTTATTTTTCACGTCTGATCTTAAATGCGGGTATGTCATTTCTTTTTCTCCGCCAATACTCTCGCAGTCGTCTTCAATCAAAATATCAGGCAACGGTTCCATTCTTTCGACAACATCTTGATAACTTACCTGTTGAACAATTTCTTCGCGCGTTTTACCAGCGGCATTCTTTGGCATGATGATCGTTCCATGAAGGAATACGAGAATTCTCATGTTCGTTGCTCAAAAGTTAACCATACCACTGCGAGAGTGTAAGATCTACACGATCGCCTTTAAAAAAAACTCCTTCTTCACGCAAAATTGCTAATTTTGTAGAAATCCCCTCACCTGCTGAGTAACCTGTGAGTTTTCCGTCAGAGGCGACGACTCGATGACACGGCGTATGCGAAGGGTCAGGATTTATTCGCATAAACATCCCGACTGCACGGGCTGCTTTCGGATTGCCTGCTAATTTTGCAATCTGACCATAGGTTGCAACTTTGCCTTTTGGGATTAATCGAGTCAGTTCGTAAACTTTGTCTTTAAAAGAATTACTCATGCCTTTTAATTGTACTTAATTTTTACCCCCTTTGAGATATTTAGCAAAAAATGTTATCGATCTCTCCATCGCAGAGTTGAAATAAGAAGAAATATTATGATCGTCGCCGGGATACGTATATAGCTCGACTGGTTTTCCTGCGTCTTTCATCTGCTTCTCGAGTATCTGCGAAAACTCAACTGGAACAGATGCATCTCCTGTACCATGATTGAGTTGTAATGGACCGGAAATATCTTTCAAATAAGAGTTAGCCGAAATAGAATTCCAAAACTCAGGATTTTCCTCAGGAGATCCGTATTGATTAATGAGGCTTTGTCTCCAGCCGCCTCTTGAACTTGCAAGCGTGGAGCGCGCTCTCCTTCTCCATCGATTCAGCAAATCAGGATAAGAAGCAACAACTCCTGCCCAGATTACTCCTGCCTTGATGTCTTTATTGATAACCATATTCCTAAGAGTAAGAAATCCACCGAGCGAATGGCCCCACATACCGATATTTTTAGGATCGGCATCTTTATATTTCTTCAGCGACGCAACCGCATTCAAAACGTCAATCGTATAGGCATTTGAACCATAGGCTCCCTCGGGTTGTCCCTCAGAATTGCCGTGTCCGCGATAGTCTGGCTTAAAAACGATGTACCCGCTTCTTGCGAATCCATCGACATACGCAACATACCGCTCGGTAGTCTGGTACTCAGCAGGAGGAATATATCCATGATTAAAAACAATCACCGGCCACCCTGCCTTCGGCTTTCCTTGTCCTGAGCCTGTCGAAGGATCTCCCTGAGGAATTGTGAGAAGACCATAAATTTTGAGTCCTTCGGACTTATACGATGCAATATATCGATCGCAATTACTGCCTGGAGCTAATGTCTCTTCTATGGCAATATCGCTCCCAGCATACTCTCTAGTTCGCAGCGCCTCAATCGAAAGTGGGAAAAGATTTTCTCTTTGTTCTTCCCCGCTATCCTGCAGATTTGGGTTATCGGTAAGATTTGTTGCGTATTTTTGAATACTCCCTCTCTTTGCAAGCGTCAATACCACGCCTAAAAGAACGAAAAGGCTTGCAATAATAAAAAAAACTTTTCGTGCACCCATCTTTCTATTTTATCAAGAAGCCGTAATTGTATTTACCGTTACGGTATGGTAGAATACAAAGCCTAAATCCTTATTCTTATGAAACGACGCGCGCGTTCTCCTTATTCATTCGAGTATCTGTTACTTTTTCTGCTCGCATGTGTAACTTCATTTGTCCTCGTTATTGTTTTTGGTAAAAGTTTTACTCATCAGGCGTCAACTTGGTGTAGCGGTTTAAGATGATTTTTTATTTTCTGTTGACCATCATTCTCCTCATCGGTGCTCCTGCTGTAAAGGCAGAATCATTCTCCTTTACCCAACCGCCAAGTTACGTTATCATTCCTACTATTAATCTTTCTCTCCCTGTATTTGAGGCAAAGGTCGCTTTCAATACCTGGGAAGTTCGACTCGACGGCGCATCCTTTGGCGAAGGAACCAATCTTCCCGGAACGTTTGGGAATACCGTCATCTTTTCACACGCGCTCCCTCACCTTTTTGGAGATATTCCCAAATTGAAGAAAGGAGATCTCATCCATATTTTTACCGACGTTGACTGGTTTGTGTATACCGTAAAGGAAACAGCGGTCGTTGATCCAGAAAACATTGAGGTGATTTTTTCAAAAGGTCATCCAGAGTTGACGCTCTACACCTGTACTGGCAAAAACTACACGAAGCGCTTCATTATAAAAGCTGAACTTTCTACATAGAACTCTCTGGCTCATTTCTCTTTGAAAATAATCTTATAGTATGATAAAATATTCACCTCAATATAGGAGTTAGGCTTTTGTATTTTACTTTTATATTTTTTATAGGATATGAGTGAATTTACTAGTGACGTTGTCTTACGCATTTTCAAACTGTTCTTTTCCTTAGGAAAGGCTGTTCAAACTCTCGTAGTCTTGCTACTTTTTCTTTTTTTTCAAGTCGGATACATAACTCTCCTTCTTCTCCACTCAATTATTGAATTCGTTCACCGTCTCATTGATCGAATTCTTGCAATTATATCTGTTAGGACTATCGCGTTTTCTGCCGTTC
>JACPMD010000092.1 GCA_016186235.1 Candidatus Roizmanbacteria bacterium
TCTTGTAGGCGGACTGGACTTTATGGACCTTTTGTTGATCATTCCTTACTTTGCCTTAACCATCTTTTTCATTTTAAAAATACCACAGGTCACTTTTTTATCTTTTATTTTTTATCTTTTATTTTTGTTTAATGCACTTCTCATCGCAACCGGGTTCCACATTATCGTGCTTGCACTCGGAATCTTAACGACTCAGATTGACCATACCATCCTCATCTTTCGTGACCTCACTTCGCTCGGCCGATTTCCTATCGAAATCTATAAGGAGCCTATTCGAGGCATTTTTACTTTTGTCATTCCGATTGCAGTAATGATGTCGTTTCCGCCCAAAGCCCTTTTTAATCTCCTTTCTTCCCAATTTATTGTCTTTTCGTTTCTTGTATCATGTATCATATTGTTCCTCTCGTTAAGGCTCTGGAATTTCGCCCTGAAGCAGTATCAGAGCTGGGGTGGCTGACTTGTATGATCTCTGTAAAACACTTATCCAAACTCTATCGAACGCCGATCAAAGGGAAAAATTTCCTTCTCGATTTGTTTTTCAGGAAATATAAAACGATTCAAGCCTTGAGTGATGTTTCTTTTGAAATTGGGCACAATGAACTCATTGGCTTTATTGGGCCAAATGGAGCAGGGAAAACCACAACGCTTAAGATTCTTGCTGGAATCCTCTACCCTACATCAGGTGAGGTAAGGGTTTTAAATTATATTCCTTTTGAGAAGAAGTCTGACTTTTTAAAGCAAATCTCATTTATTATGGGTCAACGTAATCAGCTCCTTTGGGATCTTCCTGCATACGACACATTTACATTAAATAAAGAAATTTATGACGTTGATGAGTCGAGTTTTAAAAAGATTGTCGATGAATTAAGTTCAATACTTCACTGTCGGCATTTATTACAAAAGCCCGTGAAGTCACTATCATTGGGTGAACGGATGAAGATGGAGTTGATCGCCGGACTTATCCATCAACCTAAAATTATCTTTTTTGATGAACCTACGATCGGCCTCGATATTTTCTCTCAGAAAATCATCCGCGATTTTATTAAGACTTACCAGGAAGAATACAAGGCAACTATTATGCTCACGAGCCATTACATGGAAGACGTAAAAGAGTTAGCAAAACGTTTGATCATCATTAACAAAGGAACGATTCTATATGACGGAAAATTGGAGACAATTATCCAAAAGTACAGTAGAATAAAGACTATTAAGATAACTCTGGAGGATAAAATTGATGAAGAAATTTTATCTGCCATTAAAGAACCGCTATCGTGCACTTTTCCCCAAGTTGTATATCAAGTTGAAAAATCTGAACTCCCAAAAATAATGAATTTTATCAACGAAAAACTCCCCTACTCTGACCTCACGGTTGAGGAAGAAAGCATCGAAGAAATAATTAGAAGTTTCTTCAAAGAGTCCCGTTAATTAATTTGCTACACTGTGAATATGATTCGAAAGCGCGGACCCATTATTCTTCTCATCCTTCTTGTATTGATTCTCTTTTTCATACTTGGAGTTCGTTACGGTCAACGCGTCGAAAAGACAAATAAAGTCATCAACTATCTCATAAGCCTCCCACCGACTCAGACTCCCCAACCAACACAAAAACCTACCGAATTTAAGAAATATGTGAATAAAGCCTGCGGCGTTGAATTCCTTTACCTTTCTCAATTTTCAAAACTACAAGAATCGTCTGAAGCAGCTTCAATTGGAGATATTAATAGATCGATTGGTTTCCTCTGCAATAAAAATGAGGATAAAAATTACAATCTAATAACGTACCTTACTGATCCTCAAACAGCAACAGCCGAAATTACTCTTCAGGACAAAGAAATAGAAGCAAAGAGTCTCGTCGCGGGTGCAGAAGAACTCTATATCTTTGACCTCCGAAATCCATATAATGGCAAAACCGTTTACTTCGGAGTCTCAAAATCGCTCTATCCTCTTTTCGATGAGAGTTTTGAGTTTATTCGATAATCCCTCATCTTCAAGATATAATTGAGCTATGAAAAAGCTCTCTCTCGCCTATTTTGGCACTCCTTATTTTTCTTCTCTCTTTCTGGAAAAACTAATAAATGACAAGGAACTACCAATCGAGTTGAAGTATGTTGTCACTCAGCCTGATAAGCCAGTCGGAAGAAAACAGATTATTACCGCTTCGCCTGTAAAAGTTGTTGCGCAGAACTATGGAATTAAAGTTCTCGACTCGCTTCGTTCACTCGAACAGTATTATTCTTCGAGCCAAGACGAGGAGAAGAGTATTGATATTGCATTTTTGTACGCATATGGCGGAATTCTCCCAAAAAAGATTCTTGAATATCCCTGTTATGGATTTTGGAATACTCACCCTTCACTTCTTCCTAAATATCGAGGAGCCTCCCCTACTATCTATCCCCTCATCTTAGGAGATAAAGAAACAGGCGTGACGCTTATCAAGCTCGACGAAGAAATAGATCACGGCCCAATCATTGCTCAGCAAAAAGTTGAGATACTTCCCCACGAGTGCAGGCCTGACTTGGAAGTAAAGCTAACGAATAGGGCTTTTGAGCTTTTTAAAAAAACACTGATATCGACCGATTTCAATCAATTAAAACTGACAGAACAGGATCATGCGCAGGCAACCTTCACTCGTCAGCTGGAAAAATCCGACGGCTTTATTCCTTTAAAAACTCTCAAAAAATCACTTAATAACGAACCTCTTTTATATGAAGAGCTTCCCACAGTAATTCGAGAATATCTGGAAAAAACAGAAGACGATTCAGTGAAGTTGGGTCATGTAATCTATAATCTCTATCGTGGACTCTATCCCTGGCCCGGCGTGTGGACTAAAATCAATATTAAGGGTCAGAATAAACGACTTAAGATAACCGATATGACCTTAGAAAAAAACACACTCATACTTAAAAAGGTCCAGCTCGAAGGAAAAAAAGAAGTCATCTTTGAGACGTTTAACAGAGTGTATAAAATTTTCTGATATTTTATGAAATTACTTTTTACAAAAGAACAACTTCAAAGATTGGCAAATATCTTCGATAACGCAGGACAAATTTTTTTCGGTACTTCTGTATTGACTCCAATTATTTTTGGCGTTGAAAAAGATAATAAACTCGTGGTAATATTAGGATTGGTTGGGATGTTATTTTGTTGGTGGGTGTCGTTAAGAATTGAGCGTCTTATCTCAAAAATATGAATATAGCCTCTATAAATACTTTATTATTAGTTTATTTAACTTTTGGAGTTTTCACTCTTATTATTTTACTCTTAATTTTTCTTCCTGATCCTAAACTCAAAAAAAAATCAAAACAAGCTCACTCTTCTGAAAACTGATTCGTTTTCCAGCCTACTCTCACCAAGTCCAACTCGAAGGCAAAAAAGAGGTTGACTTTGAGACGTTTAATAAGGCGGGTCTCATTTTTTAGATCTGCCAAAGATGCTTACGATCCAGTTAACAACCGCAGAGAAAAGAAATATTATATTGTTATAAAGATCTTTCCTTCGTAAAATTTCTTTTATCGAAGTTCCAATCGACTTTTTTTCTAGTTCCATTCAAGCTGGATGAACTTTCTTTTTTACCCAGCGGTGTTGACCGAATAAAAATTGTGTTCTCGTACTTTTGGTCAGATCTTGCCAATCAACTTCATACCACTCATAAAAATTAGGCTTCATAATAATTACTCCAAATGTCGCTGGAACTTTTTCTGGTACGAAGAATGGGGGGGCAGTTTCCAATTTCTGATTTGGTGGAGGCCCTGCATATAGTTTTTTATCATCTTGTGTCAAATTTTCCCAATAGTTTATATAATTTTTGTCCTCAGCAGGAATATGTAAAGTTGCTCTGCCAGAAGAAATTAATTGGTTATTATCCTTGTCTAAAGCATGAACCGTCATGTAGGGATTTTTTGAGAGATCGGTCCATTTTCTCGTCTGAGTATGAGATAAAAATATCATCTCCCCTTCTTTCGAAACGTCATACAAGCGGAGAGTTCTTATGGTCGGAATATTATTTACCGAAGTAGCTACTTGTACATAAACTGGCGAATGTGGAAAATCAAAATTTGTTTTTAAGGTTCGATTTATTTCTGACTGCATGAATTTCATATTTAAGATCACAAACTTTATTTGTATAGTTGACTATGGGTGCCTAATTCAAGAAAGTATACTGTATCTTTATCAATCTCTTCATAAATAGCTCTCCAATCGCCTGTGATATTGATACTTCTTAAGCCTTCATACTTTCCTGATAATTGATGGTTATTGAGAAAAGGGTGAAGTGTATTTTGTTTGAATAATTTCAATCGATTATTAACTGACTCTCGAATTTTATAAGGAGCTTTATCGTAGCTTTTTTTGAACTTTCTTGCGAAGTTGATATACATATTTGGCTTTCGGGTCGTTTAGCCAAGCGATAGCATCCCCTGCATTAGTGAAACTTGGGGATACCCGTCCTTTTCTTACGTCTTCTTCTGCTTCCTTAATGGCTCTGATAAAATATTCGCTTGGCTCTTCTCGAACTGAAAACGTTACTTTTTTTGTTTTAATGAGGTGTTTGAGAAAACCGTTGATAAGCGAACTCAAGCTTAAACCCAACTCTTCGGCAACTTTTTGAGCTGATTTTTTAACCGATACTTGTGTTCTGATATTAATTACTGTAGTATTCATAAGATGAGTATATACAATGTATATACAAAATGTCAAGTCGTTTTAGGCTATACTGATAATTATGGACAGCCTGCTTCAAAAACTTCAATTCCTCTACCCTGATAAGGGCGAAGCAGTCTATAAGCAACTTTTACAAATTATTGAAAATTTCAAAAAAGAAAATCCAAAACTTTCCCAAAAAAAACATGAGCCTCTCTTTACTGAAAAAGATGTTATTTTATCCTGTTATGCGGACCATGTGCAAGAGCCTGGCGTTACTCCGCTTCAGTCATTGCGACTTTTTCTGCAAACGTATGCAAACGGCTTATTTAGTACTATTCACCTTCTCCCTTTCTCCCCATACTCTTCTGATGACGGCTACTCTGTCATCGACTACTACAGAGTAAAAAAGGAGTATGGCGAGTGGGATGATATTCACGACCTCGCCAAAAATTTTCGTCTTATGACGGATCTTGTCATCAATCATGCTTCTCGACAAAGTTTTTGGTTCCAAGAATTTTTACAGGGTAATCCTAAATATCAGGACTTTTTTATTTCTTTTGCTAATCCAGACATTGACTTATCGTCTGTCCGGAGGCCACGAAGTAGCACTTTACTGACTCCTTTTCAAACAAAAAATGGGAAAAAGTACGTCTGGACTACATTCTCCCAAGATCAGATCGATCTCAACTTCAAGAATCCCCAAGTCCTTTTGGAAATGATCAACGTCTCTCTATATCTGCTCAAACATAATGCTGGTGCAATCCGACTCGACGCTGTCGGCTATATTTGGAAAGAGATCGGTACCACATCTTATCTTCTACCTGAGGTCCATACGATCCTACAACTCCTGAGAGAAATTATAGAAACAACTGCGCCAACCACTTGGCTTGCGACCGAGACAAAAACAGAGTATGAGAAAAGCAAAGCCTTTTTCGGAAACAGCGAGAACGAGTCTCACTTCATCTATGATTTTTGTCTCCCTCCCCTGCTCCTTTACTCGTTTATCCACGAAGATTCCTCGCTCTTGACACAGTGGGCGAAAAAATTGACATTTTCTTCTGAAAAAACGTCGCTCCTCACAATAACAGCCACTCATGACGGCGTAGGCCTTACGCCTGTTACCGATATATTTACTCCTTCGCAGATTAAGGAATTAACCGAGGTAGCTCTCAAACGCGGCGGAAAAATTACCTTACACGCCGGTACGGGTGGCATTCAAAAGCCCTACGAACTCAATATCGTCTACTTCGATATGTTTGAGTCGATCGGAGCATTCCTCGCGAGTCAA